>CANUCD010000063.1 GCA_947856335.1 uncultured Bacilli bacterium
ACCCCGTTAGCTAAAGGCACACTTTGTGTTACTCTATACTTTGCAAAGCTTTTGCCTACAATAAATAAAACAAGAAGTGCAACTACACAGACAAAGCCACATAAAAAATATAATCTAGTTTTATGAGATTTTATTCTTTCAAATTTAATATTCATTTTTCCTCCTCTATCTTATGCATACATTATGTATCATTATGAATACATATGCAAGTATAAAATGAATACATTTGAAAGTAAAATATTAGTGAAAGGATGAATTTGTATGTCAAGTGTAATTATTACTTTAAGAGTTAGCGAAGAATTAAAAAAAGAGTTAGATAAAATGGCTTTGGAAGAAAATAGGAGTTTAAATAATTTTATTTCTACTATACTTATTAAGTATGTTGATGAAAAACAAAAAGGAGATAATAAATAAAAAGCAAATGAACTTTAGAAAATCATTTGCTTTATTTTGTTTCTAATATTTTCTTTAAGAAAATACCTGTGTATGAATTTGAACATTTTGCTACTTGTTCTGGTGTTCCTGTTGCAATTACTTCTCCACCTAGGTTTCCTCCCTCAGGACCAAGGTCAATAATATAGTCTGCTACTTTGATGACATCTAAATTATGTTCAATAACTATTACAGTATCGCCATTATCAACTATTCTATTTAATATTTGAAGAAGTTTTTTTATGTCTTCACTATGTAAACCTGTAGTTGGCTCATCTAATATGAAGATACTTTTACCTGTAGGTTTTTTTTGAAGTTCTTTAGCAAGTTTTACTCTTCCTGCTTCTCCACCAGATAGGGTAGGAGCTGGTTGTCCAAGCTTAATATATGATAAACCTACTTCTTCCATTACTTTTAATTTATTATATACTTTGGGGATGTTCTCAAAAAATGGTAGAGCAGTTGATACTCGCATATCAAGAACATCAGCAATATTTTTACCTTTAAATTTAATAGATAAAGTCTCTTTATTATATCTTTTCCCGTTACATACATCACATGGAACATAAACATCTGGTAAGAAGTGCATTTCTATTTTTTTTACACCATCACCCCAACAAGCTTCACATCTGCCACCTTTTACATTAAAAGAGAATCTTCCTTTGTCATAGCCATGCATTTTAGCTTCTTTTGTACTAGCAAATACATCTCTAATATCATCAAATACACCTACATATGTAGCAGGGTTACTTCTAGGAGTTCTACCAATTGCATCTTGAGTTATATGAACTACTTTATCAATATATTCCATTCCTTTTATTTCTTTACAAGAACCTGGTATTTGTTTAGAACCATTTATTTCTACAGCAAGTGTTTTATAAAGTATTTCGTTAATTAAAGAAGATTTACCACTTCCTGATACTCCTGTTACACATACAAATTTTCCTAAAGGTATTTCAACATTTATGTTTTTTAGATTATGTTCACTTGCTTTTATAATCTTTAGTGATTTACCGTTTCCTTTTCTTCTTTTTTTAGGTATTTCTATTTTTTCTTTTCCACATAAATATCTTCCTGTTAATGATTTTTCATTTTTCATAACTTCTTTTGGAGTGCCACAAGCAATTACTTCTCCACCGAATTCTCCAGCTTCAGGACCAATATCTACTAGATAATCGGCAGCAAGCATAGTATCTGTATCATGTTCTACAACGATTAAAGTATTTCCTAAATCACGCATTTCTTGCATAGCTTTAATTAGTTTTTCATTATCTTTTTGATGTAAGCCAATACTTGGTTCATCTAAGACATATAATACTCCAGATAATTTAGAACCTATTTGTGTTGCTAGACGGATTCTTTGAGCTTCTCCACCTGATAGAGTACCAGCACTTCTAGATAAAGTTAAATAACCTAAACCAACATTGATAAGAAAATCTAAGCGATTTAGTATTTCTTTGGTAACAAGTCCACTTATTTCTTGTTCTTCTTTAGTTAGTTTTAAAGCAGCAATAAAATCTCTTAATTCTAAGATGCTTAAATTAGTAATTTCATAAATATTTTTATGATTTATTTTAACTGATAAAACAGAATCATTAAGTCTTGCTCCATGACACTTTGGACAGAAAGATTCTATCATATACATTTCTATCCATTCTCTTCGCCAACTACTGGTAGTTTCTAGATGTAATCTTTCAAGTTTATTTATAATTCCCTCATAATAATCTGTTACATAGCGAACATTTCCGTTTTTAGAAACATATTTATAATCTATTTTATCTTTAGAACCATATAAAATAATATCTAGTTGTTCACGGGTTAAGTCTTTTATAGGGATATTAGGATCTATTTGATAGTAGTTACAAACAGCTAGTAACTGAGTTGTTTCAATGCTTAAATCATTGGAAATCGTTTTAATACCACCATCTAGAATACTTAAGTTTTTATTAGGTATTAAAAGAGATTCACTTATCTTTAGTTTTGTTCCTAAACCTTTACATTCAGGGCAAGCTCCATATGGGGCATTAAAAGAAAATAGTCTTGGTTCAAGTTCTGGTAATGAGAAATTACACTTTGGACAAGCATATGATTCACTCATGATTATTTCTTCTTTGCCAATAACATTTATTAGTACTTTTCCCTCTGCTAGTTTACAGCTTGTTTCTATTGCTTCAAATATTCTACTTCTTTCTTCATCTTTTAATACAATTCTATCAATTACAACTTCGATATTGTCTTTTTTGTTTTTTTCAAGATTTATTTCTTCATCTAATGAGTGTATTTCCCCGTTTATTCTTACTCTTGAATATCCAGCTATTCTTAAATCAGAAAGTAATTCTTTATGAGTTCCTTTTTCACCGTGAACGACTGGTGCCATAATCTCTAGTTTACTATTTTCTTCTAAATCCATAATACGGTTTGTCATTTCTTCAATGGATTGTCTTTTGATAGGAATATGATGTTTAGGACAGTAGGGAATACCAATTCTAGCATATAAAAGCCTTAGATAGTCATATATTTCTGTAATAGTACCAACTGTACTTCTAGGGTTTTTATTGGTTGTTTTTTGATCTATTGATATACTTGGGCTAAGTCCTTCGATTGAATCAACATCAGGTTTTTCACTAATACCAATAAATTGTCTTGCATAAGCACTAAGAGATTCAACATATCTTCTTTGTCCCTCTGCAAAAATAGTATCGAATGCTAGTGATGATTTACCACTTCCTGATACACCTGTCATAACAATTAGTTTATTTTTAGGTAGTTCAATATCAATATTTTTTAAATTATTTTCTCTTGCTCCTTTTATAATAATTTTATCCATGTTACTTCTCCTTATAATAATTATTTTAAACTTTTTTCTTTCATTTATAACTTCGAACGCTCTTATTATAACACACGAACATATGTCAGTCAAACGATAGATATTAAAAATTTGACAAAAGTATATTTTTATGTTAATATAGCACATAAAACAAGGGTTGATTGTTTTATAAGGGGGATTTTATATGTATGAGGAAAAATCAAGGAAAACAATTGTTATTGATTGGAAATCTTTACTAATTAAGCTTGCTATTTTATTTGCAGTTGTATTTATTATTATATGGATTGTTTCTTTATTTAATAAGGATGAAAAAGAATCTAATTTTGGTGTTAATATACAATCTATGAGGGAAGCTGCAGATGATTATTTTACGGGTTCTAGACTTCCAAGTGGGGTAAATGAAAAAGAAGTGCTTACACTTGGAGAAATGTTTGATAAAAAGTTATTAGTAGAGTTTCAAGATGAAGAAGGAAATTCGTGTGATATAGAAAATAGTTATGCTGAAGTAACAAAGATTGATGAAGAAAATTATCGTTTAGAAATTAGACTTATATGTAATAATGATAGTGATACAATAATAAATACTATTCATAGACCTATTAGTGATGATGAAAAGGTAATAGATGATGAAAAAGAAGAAATAAAAGAAGAGGAAAAACCAGTAAAAGACGAAGAAGAAGATACTGATAAGACAACTAATAGTACAACTAATAAGCCATCAACTTCTAAACCTACGACATCAAAACCTAATAATAATACTTCTAGTAAGCCAAATACATCTGTTGGTACGACAACAAAACCAAATAATAATACAACAACAAAACCTAGTAAACCTGTTACAACAACTTGCTCTTATGGTAAAATCGAATATTATTCTTTATATCCTTTAGCTTATGTTGTAAGTGGAGATTGTGCAGTTAGTTTATCAAGTATTAGTGGGTCTCATGCTAATAGTGCAACAAGAGTGGGTAATACTGAGTATAAGAAATTACTTACAGAGACTCGTGAACTTGAGAAGATGACAGGAGTAGATTTAGTTGTAAGTAATCCGGAGTATGCTAAGATAAAGAATAAAGCTGGAACGGGATATGTTGGTTATCAAATTTATTTTACGGTTAAAGAAAAGATAAGTACATATGGAGCAAAAACTATTTATGCTTATTATTTAGATCAAAAGGGTAATCGTAAAGTAGTTATAGATAGTCGTAATAGTCTTGGTTCTAATACAAATAGTACAATTATTAAAGTTACTAGTCTTACTTTAAATCGTTCAAGTATAACTATGGATGTTGGTGATACTTATTATCTTAGTGCTACAATAAATCCAAGTAATGCAACAAATCAAAAAATCACTTGGAGTAGTACTGATGCATCCGTTGCTACTATAAATAATGGTAAGATTACTGCTAAAGGTAGTGGAGAAGCTATTATTACAGCTAGTATTGGAAATGTTAAAGATACAGTAAAAGTTAGGGTGTTAGAAGATGGCTATATAAAGTTTAATCGTTCAAGCATTACTTTAGATGTTAAAGATACTTATCAGATAAAGTATGATACTAACTTATCTGGAACTATTAAGTGGAGTAGTACTGATACATCCGTTGCTACTGTAAGTCGTGGTAAGATTACTGCTAAGGGTAGTGGGAAAGCTACTATTACTGCTAGTATTGGTGGTGTTAAAGATACTTTAAGAGTAACAGTAGAAGATGATACAACTTATTATTATTGTAGTACAAATACTAAGAGAGTATATTCTATAGGTGTTATTAGTGAATCAACAATTGATGATAGAAATACTTATCGTGATTCATATGAGGTTGTATTAAATAGTAGTGATGATTTAGATATTATAGATGTTGATTATGGAAATATTACATATAATGATGAATATTTAAAAGCATATAATTATTGGAAAAATAAGAGTGAACTTACTTTGATTGATGGAAGTAATAAAAAAACATATGATCCTGGTAAGTATGGAACTTTAAGAGATAGTTCATTAAAAGAAGATAATTTCTCTGTTCGTGTTTCATATGATGGTCGTGTTGGTAATAAATATATATTTACTATCGATCGTAGATTAAGTAATCTAAATAATATTCGTTATGCAAAGACATATCGTAATAATTATTATTTACCTTTATATATTGATATTAAGTATGTAGATTATGATGATTGTGAATATATAACATCTAGTGAAGTAAAAAAATATGAAAGAGATGGATATATTTTAGTCGATTAAAAAAAGAATGGCGTAGTGTCATTCTTTTTTGAGTGTGAACTTCAAGGAGGATTTTTTTCGTATCTATTCAAAAATAAACTAATTTTTTACTTTATTTTCTTCTTGGTCCTCACCAATACCATAGATACAGGCTTCGATCATACTAATTACTACATTGTTAAAAGAGGTGCTGTTTTCTTTCGCAATTTTTTCTACTTTCACACCTCATCTATATTTTAATATGTTTTAATAATATAATAAAGAATAGAAT
>CANUCD010000064.1 GCA_947856335.1 uncultured Bacilli bacterium
TAGAAGAAGCCAAAGATTTAATCAAAAAAAATTCCAGACATTATGCCAAAAGACAATATACTTGGTTTAATAATCAAATGAATATAAATTGGTTTCAAGTAGACTTTGAAAATTTTAATAATACAATAGATGAAGTAATAAAATTTATTGAAGACAAATAGGGTGATGATTGTTGAATAAAATAATTAAAAATATATTAACTAAAATAGAAAATGAGGGCTATGAAGCTTATGTAGTAGGGGGATATGTTCGTGACTTACTAGTGGGAATTTCTTCATATGATATTGATATTTGTACTAATGCCACCCCCAAAGAGTTATTAAATATTTATCCAAATGCTTCTTGTAAAAACTTAGGAGGAATAGAATTTAAATTTAAGGAATATCATATAGAAATATCAACTTATCGTGAAGAAATCAAATATAAAAATCGTCATCCCATTGAATTTAATTATATTAACAATTTAGTTGTTGACTTACAACGACGAGATTTTACTATTAACGCTATATGTATGAATAGTAGAGGAGAAATAATAGATTTAGTCGGTGGAATAGATGATTTAAGTGAATTAAAAGTAAAAATGATAGGTAATCCCTCAAAAAAAATAAAAGAAGACCCTCTACGTATTTTAAGAGCTATTCGTATTGCTACAATTCTAAACTTTAATTTAGATAGAGAACTATATAAAGAAATAAAAGAAAACAAAAAGTTAATTTTAACTTTATCAAACACTAGAATAAAAGAAGAACTAGATAAAATATTATTATCAAAAAATGTAAAAAAAGGTCTAAATTTATTAGAAGATATAGGTATTATTAGCATCTTAAAAATAAGTAATTGGGAAAATATTGTCCCTGTAAAAAACTTAGAGGGAATGTATGCTCAATTAAATATAAATATTGATATTCCCTTTACCAAAGAAGAAAAAAATAACATTGAAAATATACGCAAAATCATAAATAAACCATCTATCACCAAAGAAATAATTTATCGCTATGGTTTATATCTATCATTAGTCGCTGGTGAAATACAAAATATAGATAAAAAAGTAATAAATAAAATGTATAATGAATTACCAATCCATGACAAAAAAGAAATAGTCCTAACTGCCAAAGAAATAAAAGAAATATTAAATATAGAATATTCTAAAACCATAGGTATTATCTTAAAAAACTTAGAAGAACAAATAATAAATGATAAAGTAAAAAACAAAAAGACAGAACTAAAAAAATATATAATAGAACATAAAAGTGAGTGGTTAAAATGAATTTAGATTATTTTAAAAGTCAAAAATATATAACAAATAATTTATTTGTCAAAAAAGCGATAGCTTTAAAGTTAAGCTTAGAAGAATTTATTATGCTAACTTATTTTGATAATGATTATAATAGTTATTTAAATATGGATGAATTAAGTAAAAATATAGGTTTATCAAGTGAAAAAGCTTATGAAACATTTACTAATCTATTAAGTAAGAAACTAATTGATGTTAAAACTGAAAAAGATATCGAAGGTCGTATGATAGAAAAAGTATGTCTAGATAATTTCTATACAATGATTGTAGAAGAAAAACAAAACATTATCAAAGAAGAGAAAAAAACAGATATTTATGCTGAGTTTGAAAAAGAATTTGCAAGACCTATTACTAGTATGGAATATGAAATAATAGGGGCTTGGTTAGAACATAATTACAGTGAAGAACTAATAGTAGGAGCCTTAAAAGAAGCAGTATATAATGGAGTTAGAAATCTAAGATATATTGATAAAATATTATATGAATGGAATAAAAAAGGCTTTAAAACAATGGAGGATGTAAATAATCATTTAATAAAAAGGGAGCCCAAAAAGGAGGAAAGTGAGTTATTTGATTATAACTGGTTAGATGATGAAGAGTGAAGAAATAATAAAAATTCTTGATAAATATTATAAAGATGCTAGATGTGAATTAAATTATACTAAAGATTATGAACTTTTAATAGCAACTGTTTTAAGTGCTCAATGTACAGATAAAAGAGTTAATATGGTAACTAAAGAATTATTTTCTAAATATGATTTAAAAGGCTTAAAAATTGCTCCCCTAAAAGATATTGAAGATATTATAAGACCATGTGGTTCTTATACTAAAAAAGCAGTTTATATTAAAAAAATTGCAACTAAATTACTAGAAGATTATCAAGGAAAAGTTCCAAATAATAGAGAATATCTAGAAAGTTTGCCAGGAGTAGGGAGAAAAACTTGTAATGTCGTTTTAGCAAATATTTATAATATACCTGCTATTGCCGTAGATACACATGTATCTAGAGTATCTATAAGACTTGGACTTGCTAGAAAAAATGATGACGTAAGAACGATTGAAGAAAAACTAATGAAAAAGTTTCCTCAAGATAAATGGAGTAGACTTCATCATCAACTTGTATTATTTGGAAGATACAATTGTACAGCAAGAAATCCAAAATGTGACGAATGTTTATTTAAACAAAATTGTAAATATTTTACTAAAAAATAAAAATTACTCATCTAAGAGTAATTTTATTGTGACTTAATATCTTTATCTTCTAGTAATTTTTCAAATTCTAAAGCAGTATGAATTCCCTCACTTGCTAGTTCTCCGTCTTGAAAATAAAGAATAACAGGAATATCATCAATTACATTTTCTTTAATTTCTAAAGCTTCGGCAATCTCTTTTTTATAATTTGTATTATTTTCTTTAATATCTGTAACATTTAAAAAATAAAACGAGCTATCTAAATAATATTCATCAATTAGTGGTTTTAACTTCTTTTCTAAATTATAGACATCTTTATCATTAGTATAACTAATATAGACAAAATAATAATTTGGTGTCTCAGATAAAACTGCCTGTATTTCATCAATATTATTCATCTCTAAACTAATTGTATCAGTACTTACTAAATAACTTTGTAAGTATTTTTCTTGTTCTCTGACATCATCCCATTTACGAAAGTATAAAGCAAGAAAAATTATGGCTAAAATAATAAATAAGCCTACAAAATACTTCTTTAAAGATTGATTTTTATATTTTATTTTATTTGCTGCCATAACATCCCTCCATTAAGTATATTTTATCACATTATAATCTTATTTGTAAATTGTTTTTTTATTCGCTCTTATCTTCTAATTTAACTAAAACTTCTCGTGGTTTAGACCCATTTGGAGGACCTACAATACCTCTTTCTTCAAGTAAATCAACAACTCTAGCAGCTCTATTATAACCAAGTCTAAATCTTCTTTGGAGTAGACTTGTACTTACTTTACCAGTTTCTATAGCAAACTCAACAATCTCGTTATATAGGGGATCATCATACTCTTGAGTCTCATTAGGTAGACCATGAATACCACTACCTGTAGCATCCAAATTCTGCATTTCTTCACTATAATGAGCAACTTGTTCTTTACATACATAATCAATAATTCTTTTAATTTCATTATCACTAATAAAACATCCTTGAATACGAATTGGAACATTTTCACCCATAGGCAAATAAAGCATATCACCTTTACCAAGTAATTTTTCTGCACCACTCATATCAAGTATTGTTCTAGAATCAATATTTGATGCTACTGCAAAAGCAATACGAGACGGAATATTTGCTTTAACAACACCAGTAATTACATCTGTTGATGGTCTTTGGGTTGCAACAATAAGGTGAATACCTGCTGCTCTAGCCATTTGGGTAATTCTCATAATTGAATCTTCAACTTCTTTTGAAGCTACAAGCATTAAATCAGCAAGTTCATCTATAATAGCAACAATATAAGGCATTTTAGGTATATTGGTATTTTTAGCTTTATTTTCTTTTCCCACCCAATCATTATAACCAGCTATATTCTTAACATTCGCATCACTAAACATATCATATCTCTTATCCATTTCTGCTACTAACTTTTGAAGAGCTATACTAGCTTTCTTAGGATCACTTACAACTGGACATAAAAGATGAGGAACACCATTATAATTTGAAAGCTCTACCTTTTTAGGGTCAACTAACACTAGTTTTACTTCATCAGGTTTATAACGCATCAAAATAGAACAAATCATTGTATTTGTACATACAGACTTACCAGAACCAGTAGAACCAGCAATTAAAAGATGAGGCATCTTTGATATATCAGCAAGTTGAGGTCTACCCATAATATCTTTGCCTAAGGCAACCACAATTTTTGCATCACTCATCGCTTTTGACTCATGAGCAAGAACTTCTCTAAATTTAACAGCACTAATACTTGGATTAGGAATTTCTACACCAATAGTACTTTTACCAGGAATAGGTGCTTGTATTCTTACATCTTTAGCAGCCAGTGCCAAAGCAATCTCTTTATTGATACCAACAATCCTAGATACTTTTGTCCCACTTGGCACTTTTACTTCATACTGAGTAACTGCAGGTCCAATATGAATTTCTACTACTTGACCATTGATTTGAAAATCCCTAAGCACTCTTTCTAAATTCTCTTTATTACTACGTACGTAATTATTAGAAGCTACATTTTTCTTAGGTAAAGTTGCATCATCTAATAAAGATAGGGGAGGAAGAGTATAATTACTACTTACTTCATAAATACTTTCTTTATTTGTCTCTAAATTTTCTTTTTGAGGTTCTTTAATAGTCTTTAACTCATCCATACTGGTAATAATAATTTTATCATTTTTCTTTTCTTCAAACTCTTGATCTTCCTCATAAGCATAAGTATCATCTTTAATAGGTTTTTCTTTAATCTCTCTATTTTTAAGATTCTTAATAAACCCTTTAATCTTATTATATATATCAGAAAAAGTAAGATTAAAAAACAAAATAAGCCCAAATATAACTAATATAACACATACAATTTTTGTACCTGTAAGTCCAAATAAACTACTAAGAGCAACAGAAAATATAGCTCCTATAACACCTCCACCAATCTCAATAGTAGCATCCCCACTTGTAAATAAAGCTGTATTACTTCCAATAGTAGATATTCTTTCCATATATTGATTGATAGTAGTCTCAAATATATCAGAAGTATTTTCACATTCTCTAATAAAACCAAAATGACTAGCTACTAAAACAACAATAATTAAAACATATAATCCAACTAATCGCTGACTAAAAAATTTAGGTAAACTTCTTTTAACAAGCATATAAAAGCCAAGAACTAAAAGAAACATTAAAAGAAATATCCAAGCCCATCCTCCTACTAAAAACATTGCAAATTTCTTTATAAAAGAACCAACTGGACCAAATCCAAATCCAATAATCCCAATTAGTATCAATATAAGACCAGTAAGTTCAGCACTAATTCCTACTTTTGTCTCTTCATCACTTTTTGTTTTTTTCTTCTTTGCCATCTTACTTCACCATTATAATTATAACGTACTATCTAAATTTATGCAAATAAATATTCGCTTAAATTATATGATAAGATGTAAATGATAGTTGCTAAATAATAAATTATGAATTAAAAGTTACTTAATAATCATTTTTATATTATAATCTAATTACATATAAAAGTAGCATATATTATAAAAAGTGATGAA
>CANUCD010000065.1 GCA_947856335.1 uncultured Bacilli bacterium
ACTAAAAAAAGAATGCGTCGTACTCACTTAAAAAAAGAGGTTGGAGCATTAACAAAGTGTCCAAAATGTGGAGCAACACTAAGACCTCACCGTGCATGTACTAAGTGTGGTTACTATAAGAACGAAGAAGTAATTAAAGTTCAAACAGAAGATGCAGAATAGTTAGATAACTCTAACTTTTTTTCTTGCTTTAAAAAACTAGTCAAGATGCTTAAAATATGATATACTTAATTTATCATAAAGGAGTGTCTAAAATGAAGTATGATGATTTAGAAAAGACAAAAGATTTATTTGATATCAAAGAAGATGATGTTCCAAGTCCAATTGATAATATTGATACAGAGGGAGTAAGTAAAGAAAACTTAGAAGAAGACTTTACTTTAGGATTAAGTGGTCTTGATGCTGTAGGTCCTCAAAAAGAAACTACACAACCAATTACTACAAAACCAAAAAAAGAAAAGAAAAAGCAAAAAGAAAGAAAACCTCTAACTAAAAAGCAAAAAATAATAATTATTATTTCTTCTATTATTTTAATATTACTCATAGTAGCTGTCATTTTATTTTTCGTTTTAAAAGACAAAAAAGAAGTAGAACCACCAAAAAAAGAAGAACCAGAAGTAGTAATAGAAAAAGATAATTATATATATCAAGATGGTACACTTATTTTCTTAGATGAAGAAGAAAATAAAATAGGCTCTTACACTTGTAAAAATGCTAGTGAAGAGTTATGTTATGTAGCATCATATAGTAATGAAGATACATTTCTAGGCGAAAAAAGTGTTTATTTAGATGAAGAAACATTAGTAGAAAGACCTAGTGCTATTTATGAAAATAATTATGTATTTATATTTGATAATGAAGAAGATAGTAATAATATTACTCTATATAATATTGAAGAAGAAAAAGAAGAGGGAACATATTTATTAGTAAAAGGTTTTAGTACCAGCAATTTTGTAATATTAAAAGATACTAATGAGAAATATGGAGCTATAACATTTAGTGAAGATGGTATTAAAGATGTATTTGATTTTTCTTATGATTATTTAGGTAGAATAAATAAAGATGCTAATATTGCTGTAGAAGCAAATGATAGATTTTATATTTATAATGTTGAGGGAAAGAATTTAACTAAAGGATTAAGATATGAAATAAAAGCATATAATGATAAATATATCGTCACAGATAATAGAGGATACGATGTATATAGTTATGATGGTAATTTAATATATGATGATTCTTATGATTATGTAGAACTATTAGAAGATTATGCCATATTACTTAGAGATGATGAATTATTTATACGTGATTATAAAGGAAATAAATATAATGAAGTTGGAATAAAACTAGATTCTAAACAATATGACCCACTTATGATATATAATGAAGATAAAAAACATATAGATACCAAAAGAGCATATGAAGTAAATGTAAGTGATAGTGTAATAGATGTTTTATATGAAAAAGATGGTAAAGAAAGAACAAAGACAATTCATTTACAAGATGGAATTATGAGTTCTAAATATAACTATATCAGTTATTTTGATGGCTTATTATATTTCTATGAAGATGAAGATAAAACAGAGTTATTAGGCACTTATGAATGTTCAAATTCTAATTCTAGTGATTTAACTAATTGTACGATTGCAACAGATAGTTTTTATAGTAAAAATGGGGTAGAAGAAGATAAGAGTAATAGTGTTGGTTGGATACCAATTTATAATAAGAGATATGTATTTATATTAGATACAATTGATTTAGATAATCCAACAATTGTCTTATACGATTTAAAAACAAACAAAGCTTTATCTAAATATTCATCTGTAGATAGTGGTTCATATACAGGCAAAAAAGAAGTAACCTTTAAAGATACTAATGCTACTTATATAATGGCAAGAGTAAAAAGTGATGGAGATTATGGATTACTTAGGGTAAGTGATAATGTCTCAGGAACAATCGCTTTTGATTATGATTCTATAGAAAAGTTAAAAGATTATTATGTTGTTAAAACATCTAGTGGAACTTATCAACTTTATAGTAATGTAGGAGTTGAAATTACTGAGGCATATGGTTATCCAATTTGTAATTATATAGGAACATATTTATTAGTTGGAAAAGATGATGAATATTATGTTTATAATTTTGATGGTAAAAGATTAAGAGAAAGTGATGGAGCATATAAATATGTTCTACTACAAGATGATTATTATGTAATAATTGATTCTTCAAATCATCTTAATATTCATAAATATAAAGATGAACTATATACTTTAGCAGCTACTATTACGGTTGATAGTACTAATTATAAAACAGACTTTACTGTTACTAAAAACCAAGGTGGATTTATTGTAACAATAAAGAGTACTAATACAACTTATACTTTCGATAGTAATGGATTAAGTCAAGTTAGCTCAGGAAATGAATAAAGTATTGAAAAACTATGAAAAGTTTGATAAAATAGTTTTTGTTAAAAGTGATGAACAAGAGGAGTATGATAATTATTTTTTATAGAAAGCTTATGGTTGATGGAAATAAGTAAAAAGATTATCAGAAGGTTGCTTGGGAGCTGGTTTTTAAAACCCGTTTAAAAGACGTTAAAAATTGAAGTGAAATAAAAGGTGGTACCGTGCATATATGCACCCTTTGGTATTGCCTTTTTTATTTTAAGGAGGAAAATATGTTAGATAAGAAGTATAATCACCAAATTGTTGAAGAAAAAAAATATGAAGCTTGGAAAAATGCTGGTTATTTCGAATCAAAAGATAAAAGAAAAGAACCATTTTGTATAGTTATACCACCCCCTAATGTTACAGGTAAACTACATATTGGTCATGCTTGGGATACATCCATTCAAGATGTTTTAATTCGTTATAAAAGAATGCAAGGATATGATGCTTTATGGATACCAGGGATGGATCATGCAGGTATTGCAACTCAAGCAAAAGTTGATAGAAAATTAAAAGATATGGGTATAAATCCCCGAGAATTATCTAGAGAAGAATGGTTAAAACATGCTTGGGAATGGAAAGATGAATATGCTAATAATATTCATAGTCAATGGGCTAAACTCGGACTTTCTCTAAGCTATTCCAAAGAAAGATTTACATTAGATGATGGTTTATCTAAAGCAGTTAGAAAAGTATTTATTGATTTATATCACAAAGGTTTAATTTATCAAGGAGAAAGAATTATTAACTTTGACCCTGTTAGTATGACTGCTTTATCTAATGAAGAAGTTATCTATAAAGATATTCCTGGAGCTTTCTATCATTTAAAATATCAAATTGAGGGAAGCAGTGAATACTTAGATGTTGCAACAACAAGACCAGAAACTTTATTTGGTGATACTGCAGTAGCAGTTAATCCAAGTGATACAAGATATCAAAAATATATAGGCAAAAATGTTTTACTTCCTCTTGTTAATAGAAAAATTCCTGTTATAGCTGATGAACATGCTGATATAAAAAAAGGAACAGGTTGTGTTAAAATTACTCCTGCTCATGATGCTAATGACTTTGAAGTAGGACTAAGACACAATTTAGATAGAATAGTATGTATCAATTTAGATGGAACAATGAATGAAAATGCTATAGGTTATGAGGGATTAGATCGTTTCATAGCAAGAGAAAAGATGATTGGCGATTTAAAGAGTGCAGGACTACTTTTATCAGTTGAACAAATCGTTCATAATGCTCCATTTAGTGAAAGAAGTGGTGCGTTAATTGAACCTACTTTATCAAAACAATGGTTTGTCAAGATGAGACCTTTAGCAGACAAAGTATTAGAAACTCAAAAAATAAAAGATAAAAAAGTAAATTTTGTACCTAAGAGATTTGAAAAAATAATGAATCACTGGATGGAAATAACTTATGATTGGTGTATTTCAAGGCAACTATGGTGGGGACATAGAATTCCTGCTTGGTATAAGGGTAATGAAATATATGTTGGTGAAGAAGCTCCTAAAGAAAATGGCTGGGTACAAGACGAAGATGTACTTGATACATGGTTTTCAAGTGCTCTATGGCCATTTTCAACTTTAGGCTGGCCCGAAAAAACAGAAGATTTAAAAAGATATTATCCTAATCAAGTACTTGTTACAGGTTATGACATCATTCCTTTTTGGGTAAATAGAATGACTTTCCAAGGACTAGAATTTTTAGGAAAAAGACCTTTTGAATACTCTCTTATTCATGGACTTATTCGTGATAAAGAAGGACGAAAAATGTCTAAGAGCCTAGGTAATGGAATTGACCCAATGGATATGATAGAAAAATATGGTGCAGATGCTTTACGTTATTATTTAACTACAGCTGTCTCAAATGGTCTTGATATGAAATTTGATGAAGAAGCTCTTAAATCTACTTGGAATTTCATCAATAAACTTTGGAATGCATCTCGTTTTGTCCTAATGAATGTTTCGGATTTTAAAGGTGATGAAAACTTAAGTCAATTATCAATTACTGATGAATGGATATTAACAAAATATCAAGAAACAATTAAAAATGTAACTAAATATATGAATAAATTTGAATTAAATAATGCTGGTTCAGTAATATATAATTTTATTTATGATGATTTTTGTGACCATTACATTGAATTTGCTAAATTTCAAATGGAAGAGGAAAATACTAAAAAAGTGCTAATTCATGTTTTAAAAGGAATTTTACAAATGCTTCATCCATTTATGCCATATGTAACAGATGAGATATATAGTAAAATACCAAAAGTTAAAGAAAATATCATGATTAGTTCTTATCCTAAATTTAATAAAAAAGAAGTATTTACAGATAGTGCATCTAAAGTAGAGCATATGATTGAATTTATGAAACTATATCGTAAAACCTATCAAGAAAATCATATGAATAAAACTATTCAAGTGTTACTAAATAATGATAGTGATTATTCACTAATAAAGAAAATGCTTAAAATAGAAAATATCGTAGATAAAAAATTAAATATTCCTGCTTATCATGTATGCTTTATGGAATATGATGTAACTATTTATTTTGAAAAAGTTTTAGATGATACTTTCTTACTTTTAAAGAAAAAAGAAATAGATAGTCTAAAAGCATCTATTACTAAGAGAAAAAATTTACTTGCTAATTCTAACTTTGTATCTAAAGCACCACCAAAATTAGTAGAAGAAGAAAAAGAAAAATTAAAACAAGAAGAAGAAAAACTTATTCAATTAGAAAGTTAAACACTTTCTTTTTTTATAAAAAAACTTGTAAATAAAGCTATCTACAAGTTTTAAAAACAAAA
>CANUCD010000066.1 GCA_947856335.1 uncultured Bacilli bacterium
ATTTCAATGATTATAAAATAGATATAGCTTTAAAAAAGAGCTATGAACTATTTTTGAAGTATGAAAATGTTATTAAGATAAGTTGACAAATTACTTAAAATATTATAAAATATGTGCTTGTTTAGGGGGTTTTATGAGTAATATTAGAGGTAGTGAACATCCTTTGTGGATAAATATTAAGAAGTTTAATCGTAAAGAATTAGAAACTTTAAAAGAAATATTACCTTTTTATATTATTAACACAATACAAGATAGTTATAGTTATCGAGGATTTTCTGTTGAAGAGTTAGGTTGGCCAAGTAATATCTGGAATACGGGAGCTTTAAAAGACCAGTTATTTCATGTTGCTAATTTGACTGTAGGATATAATTTACGTATAGCACAAAAGCTTGATGAGATGAGTGATGCTTGTAAGTTAGCTCATCTAGAAAATGATTTTTATCACAATTATCATGATGAGAGAATTGCTATTTATGTAGATAGTCACTCTAATTTAGTACTTAGTATTTTTAAACATATTCGTAATGCTTTAGCACATGGACGATTTATTATGGTACCTATGGGAGATGATTATAGTTTTGTAATGGAAAGTGTTGATAATAATAAACAGACACTAATTGTAAAAGCAAGAATAGTTTTAAAAGCTTCTACACTTTTAAAATGGAAGGAAATTGTTTTAAAAGGGCCACAAGAGGAAAATATAAGAAAAAGAAAGAAAAAATAAAACTTTATGTTTCAATAAACATAAAGCGATCTAAGTGATTATAATCTTGCTCTATTTTAATTGTTGCTTTAGGATATATTTCTAAAGCTTCTTTTTTGATATTTTCGCCTAAAGTTGCACCTATTTCAAAAATGATTATACCCTTTTTATTTAGAATATCTTTTGATAAGATAAGTATTCTTTTATAAAATTCAAGACCATTATCTTTAGCAAAAAGAGCAATAGATGGTTCATAATTTGTTTCGGGGTCTGTATATTCAGTTTTTAGTACATATGGGGGATTAGAAATAATAAAATCATATTTTCCATCTGGCTTTTCACATAAAATATCTTTTTGAAAGAAATTTATATTTACTTCGTTTTCATAAGCATTTTTTCTTGCTATATTTAAAGCTTCAAGACTAATATCACAAGCATCAATTAAAACATCTATATTCTTTTTTAATGCTATAGCTATAGCTCCACTACCTGTACATATATCAATACCTGTTTTTAAGTCTTTTCCTTTTAATAAGTTGATACTTTTTTCTACTAAATACTCTGTTTCAAAACGAGGAATTAAAACATTTTCATCAACATTTATTTTACAACCATAAAATTCAACAAAACCAATTAAATACTGAATAGGATAGTGTTCTTCTAATTTCTTTTGGGCTTCGTTTAAATTACCTTGATAATATTTTTTTAGAGCTTCTAGTTCTGCTACTCCTATTTTATTCAAAAGATTCACCTGCAAGTTTTAGGCGTAAATCTTCTGTTTGTAAAGCTTCAATGATAGGTTCTAAATCTCCATCCATTACACGGTCTAGGCTCATGATTGAAAAATTGATGCGATGGTCGGTTACTCTATTTTGAGGATAGTTATAAGTTCTTATTTTTTCGCTTCTATCTCCAGAACCAATTTTATTTTTTCTTTCTTTACCTAGTTCTTGTTCTTCTTTTTGTCTTATTTCGTCACCTATTTTGATTTTTAATAGTTCCATTGCTCTATCACGGTTACGAAGTTGACTTCTTTCAGTTTGACAAGTTACTACAACACCAGTTGGAATATGGGTTAGTCTTACAGCTGAGTTAGCTGTATTAACTGATTGTCCCCCTGCTCCACTTGAGTGATATACATCCATTTTAATATCGCTTTCTTTAATTTCAATATTTGATGTTTCTACTTCTGGCATTACTAATACGGTTGCTGTTGAGGTATGAACACGACCTTGAGTTTCCGTTACTGGTACTCTTTGTACTCTATGAGAGCCACTTTCATATTTAAGTTTTTTATACACATCTTCGCCTTTAATCATAACTTCTATTTGAGAAAATCCACCACTAGAACCCTCTACTGCGTGTATTTCTTCTATTTTCCAGCCATTTTTTTCAGCATAATGTGAATACATACGGTAAAGATCACCAGCAAAGATATTTGCTTCATCTCCTCCAGCTGCTCCTCTTATTTCCATGATAATATTTTTGCCATCAAATTCATCTTTAGGAACTAATAATATTTCTAATTCTCTTTTTATTTTTTCTTCTTGAGCTTTTAAGTTATTTAATTCTTCTGTGGCTATTTCTTTTAATTCATCATCTTTCATAAGTGTTTTGGCATCTTCTATATCATTTAATACTTTTTTATATTCATTATATTTTACGACTGTTTCTTCTAAATCACTTGCTTCTTTTGATAAAGTTCTAATTTTATTAAAATCACTCATGACTTCAGGATTGGTTAAATCTTTTTTTATTTCATTGTATTTTTTTTCTATTGCTTCTAATCTTTCAATCATATGATTCGTCCTTTCTTCACTATTATATCAATAAATAAAGAGAAAAACAAACATTAACTGTTTGCTTCTTCATCATCAACATCAATTACAACTAAATCTTCTAAATCATCATCTGGTAAATCATCATCTGTATCAGTATCGTAAAAGATATCTTCTTCTGTTTCTTCTTCCATATTATCTGCTAAATCTTCTTCTGCTTCGGCAAGAAGAGTTTCTTCATCTTCTTCTTCGTCGTCTACTACTACCTTAGGATTGTGATGTTCTCTTAAATCCCAATATCCATCTTCTAACATAATAAATCTTTTATCTGTTGTTAAAAGTTCGAAAAAATCAGCGATTTTCTCTTCAAAAAGATTTTCTGGTAATTCTAGGGCTGTACATACTTTTTTAAATAGTTCATTGATTTTCATCTTTGTTTTTTCTTCATTTAAAATAATGTAAGCAATATCATCATAATTCATTGCTTCTAATTCTTCTTTGGGTATATCTGTTAGTCTCATACTATCTCCTTTGCTTTATACATTATATGACAATTTCACAGTAATGTGATAAGTCTTAGTAATTGTAATATTAAATACATCATTTGTCAATTCTTAATTTACATTTTTTTGGGAATATTGATACCTAAAATATTTAAAAGAATTTTATTATTGTCTAAAATGAGTTTTGTTAGAGCAAGCCATGATGTTTTTACCTTTTCATTTTCTTCAGTTAATATTTTGTTTTCAGCATAAAAATTATTATATATATTAGTTATCTTATATAAATACTCACAAATTTCATTTAAAGAACAATTCTCAAAACTACGTGTTATTACTCTTTTTAAGTCTAGCATGGTAAGAAGAAGTTTCTTTTCATTGGGGGTTGTTAGACATTTAATATCGTTATAAGTGATATTTAGTTCATCTGCCTTTTTAAGTAGAGAGTTCATTCTAACACAAGAATAAAGTAGGTATGTGCCTGTTTTTCCGTTTAAGTCAGTGAATTTTTCAATATCAAAGTTATAATCAGTCGTTCTAAAGGGAAGTAAATCAGCATACTTAATAGCAGCAACAGCGATTGTTCTAGCTAATTTTTCTCGGTCAGTTTTAATATTTTCAATAATTCTTTTTTCACATACTGATGTAACACTATCCAAAAGTTCACTTAAAGGCATTACTCCACCATCTCTTGTTTTAAATGGTTTGCCGTCTTGTCCATTCATTGTGCCAAAGCCGTTAAAAACTAATTTCATATTTTCGTCTACAATACCACTTTTTTTAGCAGCACGAAATACTTGGGTAAAATGCAGGTCTTGACGTTTATCAACAATATACCAAATTTCATCTATTTTAAATTTATGTACTCGCTCCCAAATGGCTGCTAAATCTGTTGCTTCATAAGATACAGCACCATTACTTTTAATCATAATTAAAGGAGGCATTTCTAGTTTATCAGTTTCTTCTTTTACGTCAATTACTTTTGCTCCATCACTTTCTTCAATCATGTTGTGATCATATAAATAAGCTAGTAATTCATCCATATATTCATAGTTATCTGATTCGCCTTCCCATAAATCAAAATCTACATTTAAATCTTGATATATTTTTTTAATTTCATTTAAACTGGTTTTAACAATTTTTTGCCATAAGGCATAATATCCATGGTGTTTATGTTGAAGTTCATAATTTATTTTTCTTGATTCTTCCATGATATCGATATTTTCTTTAGCTTTAGTTGTTGCCGTTGGATAAAGTTCTATTAGGTCTTCATTAGTTAGATTAAATTCTACTTCTTCACCGTGATAATCACTTTTAAAATAAGCTAAATCGGGGTATCTAGTCTTAATTTCTTGTATTACCATACCCATAGGTCTACCATAATCGCCTAAGTGTATATCACTAATTGTTTTACAACCGACTTTTTTACATAAATTATTTAATGCTTGACCGATATTGGCACTTCTTAAATGACCAACATGAAGTATTTTAGCAACATTGGGTCCTCCATAATCTAGGAAAATTGTTTTATCTATTCCTAGGTTATAGTTTATATCAGGATTGTTTATAGTATCTTTTGCAAAATCAATTAAAAACTCGTCACTTAAAGTTAAGTTAATAAACCCAGGACTTGCAATACTAACACTTTTAAATTCTTTAAAATCTTTTATTTCATCAACAATTTTAGAGGCAATATTCATGGGATTGTCATGTAATGTTTTAGCAAGACTTAGTGCACCATTATATTGGTAATCTCCTAAGTCTGGTCTATTTGATGGATTTAGTAAAACACTACTTACAGGAATATTTATCTTTTCTAAAGTTTCTTTTATCTTTGTTTCTAATTGCTCTATTTTATGCATTTTCATCACTCATTTCTATTTCTATTCTAATTGGTTTTTCTTGACTTTCTAATAAATAACTTATATATATTTTATTTTTTTCTATTAAAAAATTATGATATTTTACATTGATTGCAAATGTTTTATCAAGCTCTTTTAAGGTTAGTAAGGCTTTATCTTTTTTTATTTTTAACACACTTTCTAGATTTTCTTTCGTAAATATTTCTTTTTTTAAATCTAGTTTAAATGTATCGATATCATTATTGAAATATAAATTGTTTTCTTGTATTTTGCCTATTAGAGTTTCTTTAAATAAAAGAGTATTCTCTTCATATGTACTTATCCATAGTTCTTTTTCCATAACATCACCAATTTACCAGTTTATTATACTAA
>CANUCD010000067.1 GCA_947856335.1 uncultured Bacilli bacterium
TTTGGTTTGCTTTTCATAAAAATACTAAAACACGCAAGAGTTAGGCAAAGACAAAGTAAAAGAGCAAAAATAAGTTCTTTTAAATTTTTTTTTAGAAAAAATACAACGTCTTGCATCCTTTCCCTCCTTTCTGATGAAAGTTTAACAAAAAATAAAAGATAAATCAAATGTCCAATTTATATGATTTATCCTAGACAAATATATATATTTCACATAACCTTTATAGCAATTTCATAGACGAAATCTATATAATTAGCATTTTTTACTTTTTTTAAATAAAAAGCAAAAAAAGGTTAAAATTAGTAAAAAACAACTAACACCAATTAAGGGAGCAATGTATGGTGACATATATTCTTTATTATTAACTTCTAATTGGGTAAAGTAATCATCTTCAGTTAAAACACTTTCTTCTTTTGGGGGGTAAACTTCAAGATAATAGCTCATTTGTTCTTCATCATTATAAACAGTTATTACTACCTCTTTTTTCTTACCATCAAGTAAATTATTGAATATAGATATATTATCTTTATCATCTATTTCATATTTTATATCTAGTTTTTCTATTTCGCTATCTAAAATTATCGTATATCTTGTATTAAGAGGATTAAAATCTACTGATAATTTAGCATTTGTAATTGTTAAATCTTTAAGCATATTGCCCCACCTAGAATTAGTGTAAACAAAAAAAGAAAGTTTATGCTTTCTAGATTAGTTTAATTAAAATTTCATTCATAACATATAACTTTTCTTTAGGAATATAAATAAACCCGTTTTTATAAATTAAATCTCCACTTTTAATTAAAGGCTTTATAGGAAAAATGTTTTGCATATTTTCACCATATTTATCAAAAAAACTTTGAAGATTTACTCCCTCTAATTTACGAAGTCCTAGTATAAGTTCATTTTCCATATTATCTACTTTACTCATTAAAGATTTACTACTTACAAAGTTTCCTTTTAAATATTCAGTTAGACTTTTTGTATTTTCATAGCGAATTGCTTCAACAAAGCCACTTGCTCCAACACCAAAGCCATAATATTCCAAATTATGCCAATAAGTGAGATTATGTTGGGAGAAAAATCCCTTTTTAGCAAAGTTTGATACTTCATAATGAATATATTTCTTTTTCTTGAGCATTTTACAAATAGTATCATACATTTTATAATCATGTTCTTCTAAAATAGGTTTTATTTTATTTAAACCAACTAATGTATTTTTCTCAATAATTAGGCTATATGTACTAATATGTTCGGGATTTAGCTTACATATTTTTTTAATATCTTTTTTTAAGACGGAAATAGTTTCATTAGGAATAGCATACATTAAATCTAAGTTAATATTTTTAAAGCCTATATTTCTTAGTAATGCCATTTTCTTTTTAGCATCTTTATAATTTGCTTCTCTTTTCATGAAAGAAAGTTTTTCTTTATCAAATGATTCAATACCAATACTTAGACGATTTACCCCATGTTCATATAAAAAGCGAAATTTTTCTTCTTCAATATCATTTATGTTGCACTCAAAAGTAAATTCAATTTCTTTATCTTTGTGAAATTTATCTAATATAGTAAATAATTTTTCTAATTCTTGCATGGATAAAATACTAGGTGTTCCTCCCCCAATATAAAGAGATTTAATATCTTCTCCCATATAAGAGTTATCAATTTCTTGTTCTAACTTAGTTAAATAAGGCTCTATCCAATCGTGATTATAGATAACTTTACAAAAATCACAATAAGAACAAATACTGTTACAAAAAGGAATATGAATATAAACTGCTTTTATCTTTTCCATTATCTACCTCTATTTTCATTTGTTTTTAAAGCTCCATTTTTATTACCGATAATTCTTCTATTTACAAGTATTTCATCGATAGTAGTAGCTATTTCATCACTAAAAATGTGATATTTTGTATGTTCACTTAAACAATCATAGACATAATCTCTAGTAACTTTTTCTTTATCATTATTTGTTTTATTATAATAATCTGCTATTTCCTGTAGTGATAGTTCTGGGTGCTCTAATAGTATTTGGGTAAATATTAAAATGTGTTTTATTTTCCTTTTAATATTATCTTGATCGCTTGCTCTTTTAACACCTATAAATTTACCATTGGGAGCTTTAAGGGCTTGATTATTTTGGAAACTTTTCATGCCCCCTTTTTTTCTTGATTCAAGTTTTTTTAAAGCTAAAATATTTTTAATTTCTTCATATGTATCTTTGCCAAAAAGAGTAGCAACAAGGGGATCATTTAAGTATCTCCCAATGCTAGATTTTGATATTTTCTCTATTTCAGGTAATAAAGATAGTTCTTCAATTGTTAGATTGGGATGTTTTAAAAAAGTTTCTACAACTAAATAAATTTTATCCTCTTTATTCATATTTATTCCTCCCCACTTAGTACTGCTAAAAATGCTTCTTGTGGTACTTCTACTGTACCAATCATTTTCATTTTCTTTTTTCCTTCTTTTTGAGCTTCTAATAGCTTTCTTTTACGGGAGACATCTCCACCATAACACTTAGCTAAAACGTTTTTACGCATAGCACTAATTGTTTCTCTAGCAATAACTTTAGAGCCAATACTTGCTTGAATAGGTAGTTCAAACATCTGTCTAGGTATCATTTTTTTTAGTTTTTCAACAATCTTTTTTCCTCTTATATAAGCAAAATCTTTATGAACAATTAAACTTAAAGCATCTACTACTTGTCCATTTAGTAAAATATCCATCTTTACTAAATTAGATTCTTCATAACCAGTTACTTCATAATCAAATGAAGCATAGCCTTTAGATAAACTTTTTAATTTATCAAAAAAATCATAGACAATTTCTGATAAAGGAATACTATAGTGAATATTTACTCTTGTCTCATCTATATATTCCATGCTTTTATATTTTCCTCTTTTATCTTGACATAATTCCATAATTGCACCAATATACACGCTTGGGACAATTATATTTGTATAGATAAATGGTTCTTTAATAGATGCTATTTTGGCTTTATCAGGCATTTTGTTGGGAGAATCAATTTGCATAGTATCACCATTTGTTAAGGTAACTTCATAAATAACGCTAGGACTAGTAGCAATAATTTCAATTCCAAATTCTCTTGTAATTCTACTCATTATAACATCCATATGTAATAAACCTAGAAAGCCAGTTCTAAAACCAAAGCCTAAAGCATCAGAAGTTTCAGCTTCAAAACTTAGGGCTGCATCATTTAGTTTTAACTTATATAATGCTTCTTTTAAGTCTAAAAAACGGTTTGGTTCGATTGGAAATAACCCTGAATATACCATGGGTTTCATAGGTTTATATCCCTTTATTGGTGATGTTGCTTGATTATCATATAAAGTAATTGTATCTCCTACTTGTACTTTTGATATGTCTTTAATACTAGCACATACATATCCTACTTCACCAACATTTAGTATATTTCTTTTTTCTTCTTTAGGGGTTAAAACTCCTAATTCAACAATTTCAAAATCTGAATTACTTTGCATTAGTTTAATATGATCTTTTACGTGTAAAGAACCATCACTTACTTTAACTAGAGCAATAACTCCACGGTATGCATCATATTTGCTATCAAAAATTAAAGCTCTTGTTTTTTCGTTTTCTTCTCCTACAGGTGGTTTAATTCTTTTTATAATTTCTTCAATTAGTGTAGGTATCCCCTCTCCTGTTTTACCACTACAACAAATAATTTCTTCTTTTTTAAAGCCAAATACACGAACTAATTCTTCACTAACTTTGGGAATATTAGCATTAGGTAAATCTATTTTATTGATAACAGGAATAATTGTTAAATCATTTTGCATTGCTAGATACATATTGGCAATAGTTTGTGCTTCTATTCCTTGGGCAGCATCTACTACCAAAACTGCTCCCTCGCAAGCTGCCAGACTACGAGATACTTCATAAGAAAAATCGACATGACCTGGGGTATCAATTAAATTTAACACATATTCTTCACCTTGATATGTTGTATGTAACTTTACAGCATTTAATTTAATGGTAATACCTCTTTCACGCTCTAAATCCATACTATCTAGTATTTGGTCTTTCATCTCTCTAGCATCAATAGCACCTGTATACTCTAATATACGGTCAGCAAGAGTACTTTTACCATGGTCAATATGAGCTATAATAGAAAAGTTACGTATGTTTTGTTTCTTCATATTTAACACCAATAATATTATAACAGAACAAAAGAAAAGATTAAAGTATAACTTTAATCAAGACTTAATTAACTATCTTAAATATCATCTAATTTATAATTATTAAATTCTTTTCTTTTTCTTTAATTCCTTTTTCTTTAATTTTGCTTCTTCTCTATATTTTTTCATAAGTTCAAATACATTATTATCAAGATTAGGGAATGCTTTTAAAAGTCTATTTGGAAATGCTTTAAATCCTTTAATACTTTCTTTTAATCTTTTTTCAAATATTACTGGTATCATAGCTATTTTTTCATTTTTAAGCTCTTCTACAATAATAATTCTATTTCGAAGATTATATGCGATAATAACAGAATAAATAACATCTAGGATAAATATAAAAGTAAAAATAATAGCTAAAATCATCCAAACTTTAAAATCAAGTAAACTAAATAGTAGATAATATCCCGGAGTTATACCATATATAATTAGTAGCGATAATACACCAAAAGCAAGTGAATTTCGAAGACAAATACGTCCGTTAATATTATATTTTTGAGTACTATAATCCCACCATTTATTATGAAATATTTTCTCAAGTAAGAAAGATACAAAATATTCAAGAGCACTTGTAATAATAATACCAAATACAAATACAACAACTGGATCTTCATAATATCTTAATAAACAATATAATATTAGTAGTGCTCCAAGTCCATATATAGGAATAACTGGTCCACATAAAAAACCTCTATTAACAAACTTTTTAGATGCTAAAAAACTCCAAAAAACTTCAATTAAATAACCTAAAAATGAACTAAAATAGAATATTAAACTACTGTAAACTAATATTTCTTTCATAATAATCACTATTTTATTATATCACATAATACTATATAAAAACTATCTTTTTTATTCATAAACTAATTAAAAACTGTAGTGTTACAATTGATGTGAAACGTTTTGATAGAAAAAAAGTGATTCAAGTCG
>CANUCD010000068.1 GCA_947856335.1 uncultured Bacilli bacterium
TGTTTAAATGTTAAATCATTTCTAAGTGATGTTTTTACTTCTGTATGCATATTACGCCTCCCCTCTGGGAAGTAAGATGTATCATAGCACACTCTTATGTCGAAATTTGTCAAATCGTGTAATTACCAAAATTTTTTAAAAAAATTAAAAAAGCCCGTTATTTGGCTTTTTTATGATACTTTTTCAAATTGAGAATTGTAAATTTTAGCATAGAAACCGTTTTTAGATAATAATTCTTCGTGGCGTCCTACTTCAACAATATCTCCTTCATTCATAACTAATATTAAATCAGCATTTTTAATTGTTGATAGACGATGAGCTATAATAAATGAAGTTCTACCTTCCATTACTTTATCCATTGCTTTTTGGATTAGTTCTTCGGTACGTGTATCAACATTACTTGTTGCTTCATCTAAAATTAGTACTTTAGGATTGGCTAGAATTGCTCTTGCAATAGTAAGAAGTTGTTTTTGTCCTCCACTGATGTTGTTAGTTTCTTCATTGATAATTGAATTGTAACCGTCTGGTAGTGTTCTTATAAAAAAGTCAGCACTAGCAGTTTTGGCTGCATCTATTACTTCTTTATCAGATGCATTTAGATTCCCGTAACGAAGATTATCTAGAATTGTACCATTAAATAACCAAGTATCTTGTAATACCATGGCAAAAACACTTTCATATTCTTTGCGTTTATAATCTTTGATGTTAATTCCATCAAGTAAAATTTCACCACCATTTAATTCATAAAAACGCATAAGAAGTTTTACCATGGTAGTCTTACCTGCACCAGTTGGACCAACAATAGCAATTTTTTGACCACTTTTTACGGAAGCATTAAAATCTTTGATAATTATTTTATTAGCATCATAGCCAAATTTTACGTGTTTAAATTCAATATTTCCTTTTACTTTTTCACAAGTTTTAGTACCATCATCTACATATTCATCTAGATTTAGAAAATTAAACACTCTTTCACTAGCTGCAATCATACTTTGAATTAGACTTGATATTTGGGCTAATTGGGCAATTGGATTAGTAAAGTTACGAGAATACTGAATAAAACTTTGAATATTACCTATTGTTATTTTACCACTAATGGCAAATATTGCTCCTAATATAGCTATGATTGTATAATTTAAATTAGATACAAAATTCATGATGGGATGCATTAAGCCAGATAAGAACTGAGCTTTAAAGCCTGCTTCACATAGTTTTTCGTTATCTCTATCAAAGTTTTGCATTGATTTTTCTTCGGCATTAAAAGCTTTAATAACTGTGTGTCCACTAATCATTTCTTCTACTTCGCCATCTACACTTCCTAAATAATTTTGTTGATTATAGAAATGTTTTTGACTCTTTTTTACAATGAACATTACAATTAGACTCGCAAAAGGGAGTACTAAAGCTGTTATAATTGCTAGAGTAACGTTAATTGTACACATCATTACAAATATACCTATTAGGGTAACAATAGATGTTACAAGTTGAGTTGCTGATTGGTTTAAATTCATTTGAAGAGTATCAATATCATTGGTAATAACAGACATTATATCACCAGTATTTTGTTTATCATAATAACTCATTGGTAGTTTGTTTAATTTATGAGATATTTGACATCTTAATTTGTAGCTAGCTCTTTGAGATACATGAGTCATAATTAAGTTTTGAATATAATTAAATAATGCGCTTACAATATAAAGAATAGCTAAACAAATTAAGATAGTTTTTATTGCACCAAAATCAATACCACCTGTGCCATTTATTTTAGCAATAATTCCATTATATATTTCGGTAGTGGCATTTCCTAAAATCTTTGGTGAAACAATTGCGAAGATTGTACTTCCAACAGCAAAGATAAAAGCTAAAATAATAAGTATTTTATATTCACTAATTACTTTTAAGAATTTTTTTAAAGTCCCTTTAAAGTCTTTGGCTTTTTCAGTAGCACCCGGGGCTCTGCCAATTTTTCTAGCCATTAGAGTTCCTCCTCCTTTAATTGTGATAGAGCAATTTCTTTATAAATATCACAAGTTTTTAGTAATTCTTTATGTGTTCCACTTCCAACTATTTCTCCTTCATTTAAAACAATAATATTATCAGCATTCATAATTGTACTGATTCTTTGAGCAACTATTAAAATAGTGGCATCTTTGGCGTGTTTAAATAAAGCTTTTCTAAGAGCAGCATCTGTTTTAAAGTCAAGAGCACTAAATGAATCATCAAATATATATATTTCAGGATTTTTAGCAATGGCTCTTGCAATTGATAGACGTTGTTTTTGTCCACCACTTACATTACTACCACCTTGGGAAATCTCACTATTAAATTTATCTTTTTTAGAATCAATAAATTCCATTGCTTGACTTACTTTGGCAGCTTCTATCATTTCTTTTTCAGTTAAGCAATCATTTCCAAGCTTTAAATTAGAAGCGATTGTGCCACTAAAGAGCATTCCTTTTTGAGGTACATAACCTATTTTATTTCTTAGTTCAATTACTGAGGCATCTTTAATATTGATACCATCTACATAAATTTCGCCATTTGTAGCATCAAAGAATCTAGGAATAAGGTTTATTAGTGTAGATTTGCCTGAACCAGTTGAACCAATAAATGCTGTAGTTGTTCCTGGAGTTGCTTTAAAGCTAATATTTTTAAGCATTGCTTCATCAGCATCTGGATATTTAAAACTAACATTTTTAAATTCAATTACTCCCTTTAGATTATCTTTAAATGGTACAGGATTAGTTGGTTCTGTAATTGATACTTCTTTTTTTAGTATTTCTTTGATTCTTTTTAATGATACTAAAGCACGAGGCATCATAATTGATACTAAAGATATCATTAAAAAAGACATAATTATTTGCATTGTATAGGAAATAAAAGCTAAAAGTGTTCCTACCTGTAAAGTACCAAAATCAATTTCTTTTGCTCCATACCAAATAATTAAAATACTAATAATATTCATAACTAGCATCATACTAGGCATCATTATACCCATTAAGCGATTAACAAAGAGATTAGTTTTAGTTAATTTAATGTTTGCTTTATCAAAACGCTCTTCTTCGTATTTTTCTGTACCAAATGTTCTAATAACAGGCATACCAGTAATTATTTCTCTTGAAACTAAATTCATTTTATCAATTAGTTTTTGCATTCTTTTAAACTTAGGCATAGCAAAGCCAAATAAAAGACCAATTAGAACAAATATAAGAATAAGACCTAAACCAATTATCCAATTAAGAGGATTATCACTTACTTTAATGAATGCTCCAATACCCATAATAGGTGCAAAGACAACGATTCTAAGCAACATAATAAAAAACATTTTTATTTGTTCAATATCGTTGGTAGAACGTGTAATAAGACTAGATGCTCCAAATTCTTTAAATTCACTCGAAGAAAAACTCATAATCTTTCTTACAACTTTGCTTCTTAGAACGTATCCTATTTTAGCTGCTAATTTAGCAATTAAGAAACCTACAATAATGGCAATAATCATTCCAATAGCAGCAATAGAAAGCATAATTGTTCCTTTTTTTATGATGTAGTTTATTTGATAATCATTCATATCAATGCCAACTTGATTATATATAGTATTGGTACTTGATATAGCATACTGCTCTAGTATAGAACTATCTAAAGTTTTTAATGCTTGATTTATAGAATCAATAATCATTGTAAATGTAGTATCATCTAAAACCATAACAAAATCTAGCATAGTTTCATCTTCTGGTAATTCTACTTGAATAAGACTTTTTAATGACTCATTATTACTTTCAAGCATCATCGTAATAATAAGTGGCATTTGGATGTGCTTAGAAACAATTTTTCTTTCTTCCTCACTTAAATCTTTTAGAAGATATAAATCTTCATCTTTGATAAGAGGATACTTTTCCTCTAGCTTAGTTAACTCATCTTTACTTAAATTATCAGCAATATATAAGTCATAACTAGCTAAAATAGCAGGATCTTCTTCCAAAATTCTTAAAATAGCATTATACTCAGTAGTAGTTAATACTTCTGGTAAACCACTTTCTATTCCTCCTTGTTGAATTCCATTATTGATAATATCAGATGTATAACTTGGAAGCTCTAAATCACAAAAAGCTTGAGCTGCAAGTAATATAATGACTGCAATAATAGGAATTATAAATGCAAATACAATATTTTGTTTTTTCAAATAAATCCCTCCTATTTATTATATTTGTCGTATGTCTAATTATATCATTTTTTGGTTGGTTTGTTAATAAAAACTTTACTTCTATTTAAAGTGTTGATAAAATGATATTGGTGATAATATGAAAAAATATATAGATGAGACTATTAAGAATATAGAAAAAAGAATAGATGATAAAGATATAGATAAAGCATTTAGAGAAGATGTTTTAATTAAGATTGATTTTTTTAATAAAGAGAGATTTATACATTTAATTATTACATTATTTTATGCTCTTTTTGTCGTAATCTTTTTATGTAGTGCATCTAAATCAGTTATATATTTGATATTTGGACTTATGCTTGTATGTTTTTTAATTCCTTATATTATTTATTATTTTAAATTAGAAGCTAGAGTACAGTATTTATATCGACTTTATGATAAAATAAAAAATTCAGAGAAACTCTGAATCTTTTTTAACTGCTAAATTAGTTTAAAGCATCTTTAAGTTTACTTCCAGCTTTGAATGAAGCTACAGTCTTAGCAGGAATTTTGATTGCTTCTTTTGTTGAAGGATTGAAACCATCACGAGCAGCACGTTTCTTAGCACTAAAAGTACCAAATCCAACTAAAGTAACTTTCCCTTCTTTCTTTAGTCCTGTTTGGATACCTTCTAATAAAGCATCTAAAACACGTCCTACTTCTGCTTTTGATACATCAGTTTTAGCAGCAGCAAATTCTAC
>CANUCD010000069.1 GCA_947856335.1 uncultured Bacilli bacterium
TACACCTATTACTACTATTACTAATCCCACTAAAACTATTATTCTTTTTTTCATACTTTCCTTTACTCCTATAAATACGAAGCTTTGCTTCATTTTTTATTACTTATTTATAAGCTATGATAGATAAGGTTATCAAGCTTATATATTTATTATAAGTTTGGATATATTAAAAGTTAAGAAAATTTTTGGCATTTGTCCGTTTTCGGATATTGGTATGTTTATTATGAGAAAATATTTTTGGTGAATTTCAATGAATTATGGCGAAAAATTAAAGGAATTAAGAGAAGAAAAAAATTTGAAAATACATGATATTTCATATTTATTAGGCTTTGATAAAGATACTTATGGAAAATACGAAAGAGAGTATACAACAATTCCTATTAAACATTTATTATCTTTATGTAATTATTATAATGTTTCAGTAGATTACATTTTTAATTTTACAAATAAAAAACAATATGACAAATTAAAGTCAAATACTACATATTCTTCTGGAAGTCGATTAAAAGAATTTAGGAAAGAAAATAAATTTACGCAGACAAAATTAGCTAAAATTTTAGGTTGTTCATACGGAACTATTGCAGGTTATGAAAGAGAAAGATATCTTATTGCTACTCCCTTTTTATATACTATTTGCAAAAAATATCATGTTAGTGCTGATTATCTTTTAGGTAGAATAGATGAACCTAAATATATAAAAAAAGAAGATTAAATCTCCTTATTAAGCTTTCTATTTTATATTATTCTTTAATGGTAAATTAGTAAATTTTAAAACTTTACTCATAACTCATTTGAGTAACATCATAGCCATAATATTCTAGTATACTAACAGCTTTTCTAGATTTAGTACCTTTATTACAAATAATAAAATATTTTTTATTTTTATCTAATAATGTTTTATAATGAAGCATCAATTTATCATATGGAATGTTGATACTACTTGGATGATGATACTTCTCGTAATCAGTTGGATGTTCAATATCAATTAAAATACCCATGTTTTTATAATAATCTTTTATATTTAATCTTTTCATATTATCACACTTTATTTTATGATATAAAAAAAATAAAGCTAGGGCATTAGCCTTATTTTTTTATTCATTAAAGAAATCATCAAAGAATTCATCATCTGTAACAACATTATCATTTACAATAATACTATCAGCATCTACATTTATTTTAGGTTTATTTTCTTTCGGATTTATTTCTTTAGGTTCATCAGTAATAACTGGTTTATTTACTTTTATATCATTAGCAGGAATATCTTTAACTTCAGGTTTTACTATGTTTTCGACTGGTTTTTGTTTTTCTGCTTCCATTTTTTGTCTTTCTTCTTCTTCATCAAGCTCTTTTAATCTTTTATCTATATCTTTCATCATTTGGTCTATATCCATATCAGATAAACTACTCATAGGTTTATTAAACATAGGATTATTACTAAATGGATTAACTTGTGGTGAAGATGTTTCAAATGGATTCATACTAGTATTAAAAGGATTACCAAAGTTACTACTAAATGGACTAGGATTTATATTGGCATTTTCCATATTATTCATCATTTGTTTTCTTTTTTCTTCTGTTACATATTTTTTTAAATCAAATAATTGAATCTTTTTAATTTCTCTATTTGGATATGGAGCTTCTTCCCTATTCATTCCCCAATCCATTTTAAAATCAGGTTCTAATTTTGTTTTAAATGGATTCATACGAAGTCTGATTATAATTGCTTGAAATAACTTTAGTTTTTGTAAATCAGATACTGTTACAAGTGGAGTTGATGCTGTTTTATCTTTTTCTTTTGATTTAACCTCACCACACATCTTAGATATTTCTTCTAGGGCTGCTAATTCAGTAGATATTAAATATACTAAATTACCACAGTTACCTTTAATAATTTCAGCAACTTCTTTACCATAAACATCATTTAATTGAGCAAAGTTTTGAATGATAAAGGTAAATCTAATATCTCTTGAACGGGCAGCACTAACCATGGAATCCACGTCTTTAAGTGGTGGCATATTAGCAAATTCATCTAGTATAAAGTTTGTTCTATATGGAAGTTTACCACCATTTTCTTGAGCAATATCAATAAGGGTTTCATAGCATTGTTTAATAAATATTGTCATAAGAGAATGGTAAGTCTTTTTCTCATCATGAATAATCATAAATACTGCAGTTTTTTCTCTTCCTATATCTTGCATATTAAAGTCACTATAAGCAAGCATTTCACTTAAACTCTCACGTGAAGAGAAAAGACGTATTTTTTGTCTAAAAGTAGATAAAATACCACCCTTTGTTTCATTAGGAGCGTTAATAGTATTAGAAGCAAAGATATATGGACTAGATTCTGCTCCCTTTAAATTAAAATATTCTTTAATATAATTACTGGTTGCATATCTTTCTTCGCCTATACTAGACATATAATTGATACTATTTAAGTTTACTTCCTCTTCTTTAGCATCTTGAAATAATCCTAATGCTAAACCTGAGAAATAATCTGCAGCTGATTTTTCCCAGAAATCAGAATCATTACTCTTTTTAGTTTGATCATATAAAATATTTAGAGCAACATCATCTAATAACTCTGTTGATTTATCGACATTTCCCTCTTTAAAATAACGATATGGTAGGGTTAGAGGATTCCAAGCATTACCATGAAGAGGTTCTCTAAAATTTAAAACAATTATTTTATATCCTCTTTCTTTTAAGGCAGTTGCAGCATACTTATATATCTCACCTTTAGGGTCAGTAATAATCATAGATTCTCCCTTTTTAGCAAGAAGATTAACCATTGGTTTTACAACTGTCTGTGTTTTACCTGAACCAGTGGAACCAATTACTAAATTATGATATTCACCATTATCAACCCATATTTCTTTACCATTATTGATTAGGGGAATACCAGCAGCTGTAAGAGTTGCAGCTTTAGGGTCTACTTTTACAATATCTTTATCATTTTTCATTTCTTTTTCTGTTGACCATCTAGCATAACCACTTTCTTGTTTTTCTCCAAGTTTAAGTCCTATTCCCCTTCCTTTTTCACGATTAAATATATAGGAAGAAACACTTGTAAATATTAAAATTAAAGCAATAACAAACATGAATAAAGTAATTACTATATAATCACTGGTAAAGGCTTTAAAAGGAAGCAATCCATAAAATTCACCTTCATTTAGAAAAGATGAGAAATTTAAAACAGCAATGGCACATAAATAAAGTAGCAATAAACAATATAAGCAAAATATTAAAAAATCTTTAGGTGTTATTTTAAATTTCATATGAATCCTCCTAATCACAAACTAAAAATATTATACTACAAAACACATAAAAGAAAAAGAGATTATTGTATATTATAGTGATAAAAAATATTAAAATAAAAATTATTTTCTAAATAAAAGTTTTCTAAATCATAAGTATTCGTATAGGCTTTAAAAAAGTTGCTAAGTACTTTATATTCTTGACTTATCTCGTATTGTAAGTGTGCTGCTACATCATAGTAATAAGCTGTATAGTGATTAAATTCATCTAAGTTATAGTTTTCTTTTAAAGTGCTAATTTCATCTTTGTACTTTAAAAAGAATTTTTCTTTAGATTCCTCAGGATTTTTTAAAATAATCAAATCTTCATAGTAGCAGTATTCACTATCAAGAGGACTACTACAAGTTCTTACCTCAAAATCATGATGAAAAAATAAATATGTCTTTATACTAAAAAAAAGAAGAGATATAATAAATAAGATTATTATTACTAAAATAAAACGATGATTATCTAAAAATTTAATTGTTTTTTGCATCACTTATACCACCAAAACGTCTATCTCTATTTTCAAACATAAATAAAGCTTTATTAAACTCAGATTTATCAAAGTCTGGGAAATAAGTATTAGTAAAATAAAATTCACTATAACTCATTTCATAAAGCATAAAATTACTAATTCTAAGTTCACCACCAGTTCTAATCAATAAATCAATAGGTGGTAATTCATGGTACATATAATGGTAAAAGTCTTCTCTTTTAAAGTTAGTTATATCTAAACCGTTTTGGATGTCTTTAGCAAGTTTAATTGCACCATCAATAATTTCTTCTTGACCTCCATAATTTAAGCAAATATTTAAAATACCTTCTTTATTTTCTTTTGTCTTTTCTTCAATAGCATTTATAGATGCTACTACATCTTCTCTTAATCCCCTTTTTCTTCCAGAAATAACTACTCTAATTCCCCTTTTATTTATTTTATCAAACTTTGTTTGAAACATTTTAATAAATAAATTCATTAAGTAGTCTACTTCTTCTTGGCTTCTTTTAAAGTTATCGGTTGAAAAAGCATAGACACTTAATACTTTTACTTTCATATCCATAGCATGAATAGCTAGCTTTTCTAGAGTTTTGCTACCCTCTAAGTGTCCTCTGCTGCGTGCTAAGCCTCTTTTTTCAGCCCATCTGCCATTTCCGTCCATGATAATTGCTACATGATTTGGTACATTCATAAATACACTCCTTATATAAATTATAACATAAACCTTGCATGAAAACTATAATTTTGTTATAATTTAGATACGCTGATTTAGTTTAGTGGTAAAACGGATGCATGGTAAGCATCAGAGGACTGTTCAATTCAGTCATTCAGCACCATTGGGAAATCTGTTCGAACTATTCGAACTTTTGATATAGGAATCAATCAGAAATGATTGATTTTTTCGTTTATATGAAAAAATCAACCTAGAAGAAAGGTTGGTGCTTATGATTAATGTAATCAAAC
>CANUCD010000070.1 GCA_947856335.1 uncultured Bacilli bacterium
AATTCTAGTAAATCTGTAATATAATTTTGATTAGACATATAAGTACCTTCTTTCAATGTTTTTTGTTTACACTTACATTGTATCAAAGAAAAACTTATATGTCTTTTTAATTTATAAAAAAGTGCATATAACTTATTTGTTACACACACTAAATATTATACAACCCAATATTTTTGAACAGCAAATAAAGACTTACAATCTTGGAGCATTCATTGCTCCTTTTTATTTTGCTTATATCACATAATTTGTATAATAAAAAAAAGAGATTACTCTCTTAGAATTTACGATATAAGCCTATTGCTTTACCTAGTATAGTTACATTATCTAGTATAATTGGCTCCATAGTATCATTTTCTGGTTGTAATCTAATATGGTCTTTTTCTTTATAAAAAGTTTTTAGTGTTACTTCATTTTCACTAGTCATAGCTACTACTATATCACCATTTCTCGCTGTACTTTGTTTTTGAACAATTACTATATCTTTATCAAATATACCTGCGTTAATCATTGATTCACCACTTACATTAAGGGTAAATATAGTTTCTTTAGCAGGGATAATAGATGCTGGTAAATCAAAGAATTCATTAGGTCTTTCTATGGCTTCTATAGGACTACCTGCAGTTATTTTACCAAGTAGAGGAACTTTTATTAGTTCTTCATTTTTTGTTTCATATTCATTATCTACAAGTATTTCCATAGCTCTAAATTTATTATTATCTACTTTTAAATAACCTCTTTTACATAAGTTTTTAACATGAGTATGTACTGTTGCAGGACTTGATAAACCAAGACCTTTTCCTATTTCTCTAATTGATGGTGGATAGCCATGGGTTGCACTAAATTTTTTAATAAAGTCTAGAACATTGTTTTGTTTTTCGGTTAAATTTTTAGTCATTTTTGTTTACCTCCAATTATAGTTTAGCATAAAAACATATGAATGTCAAACAATTGTATTATTTTTGTAAAGTTTTAAAAAATGTCTTGTACGAACAAATGTATATGCGATATAATGTTCGTGTTAGGAGATGGTATTTGTGATAAAATGTTTAAAAAGATTTGGGGGAGCACTTATGCTTTATTCAGTTATCTTCTTTGGGATAGTTGCTTTATGTAATGTTAATAAAAATATGCAGGAAGAAAGTGATAATAATATTATTGCTTTTCATGAGTAGTTTTATTGTAAACTTTTTATCTCTTCTTTAATAAAATAACTATTTTGTGTTATAATAATTTTGGAGGTAGAAAATGGAATATAAAAAGTTTGAGTATCCCTCATTTAATTTATATACAGTAAAGACAAATAGATTTAAGACTTGTCAGATGGAAATTATTTTTCAAAGTGATGCGAATAAACAAGATGTTATGAATAAAACTTTTTTAGCTGATTTAATGAGTGATTGCTCTAAAAAGTATCAAAGTAGAAAAGATGTTGCAAGAAAATTAGAAGAGTTATATCAAGCTAATTTTTATGGTCTTACTAATAAAACTGGTAGTAGGCTTATGACTTCTTTTGTCTTAGAGTTTTTAAATCCTAGATATGTAAATGATAAAGATTATATGCTTCAAGTATTAGCACTTCCATTTGAAATGATTTTAAATCCAAGGATAGAAGCAGGAGATTTTGATATTAAGAATTTTAATGTTGTTAAAAATAGAATGGCTTTAGAAATACTTAGTGTTAGTGAAAATATATCAAGAGTAAGTCTTAAAAAAGCATTAGAGAAACTTGATAGTAATTCTCCTAGTAGTTATGGAGTATTAGGAAGTATTAGTGAACTTGATAAAATTACACCTAAGAGTTTAGCAGAGTCTTATCAAGATTTAATGAATTCTGTTTGTGATATATATTTAATAGGTAATATAAATATGGATGAGGCAGCATCTATTATTGCTAGTAATTTTAATAATAGAGTTGTTAAGACTAAAGAGCTTGCTAATATGTATGTTGATAATAAAGTTAGTAAAAAGAAAATTTATCATGAGAATTCAAGATTTTTAGAAACTAATTTAGTACAAATATATAGTTTAGATGGATTAAATGAAAAAGAGAAGAATATTACTTTTCATTTTTATAATTATCTTTTGGGTGGGGGAGGACTTAATACAAAGTTATATCAACTATTAAGAGAGAAGAATTCTTTATGTTATGGGATTAAAAGTGCTTATTTAAAGTATGATAATTTATTAGTTATTCAAACATCTATTGATAAAAAAGATGTTAAGATGGCTTGTAAACTTATTGATCAAGCTTTTATGGAGATGAAAAATGGAGATTTTAGTGAAGAAGATTTAGAGCACGCTAAAGAAAATTTTGTGTTTTCTCTTAATTTATCTTTAGATAATGAATCAGGTATATTAAATAATTATGTTTTTCATATTATGGATAATCTACCACTTATTGAAGATAGAATTAAAATGATTGATGATGTTACTAAAGAGGAAATTGTAAAATTATCTAGTAAGATAAAACCATCAATTACTTTTGTATTAGAAAGTGGGGATAATGATGGAAGAAATTAAGATAAAGGGTATAGATGAAGTAATATATACGACTACTAGTAAAGATGGACTTCCTATTTATATATGGAAGCAAGAGTATGCTAAAAGCTTTTATTTATCACTAAATGTTAATTATGGGTCTTTACATACAGAATTTAAAATAAATAATAAAAAATATCAAGTACCTCAAGGTATTGCTCATTTTATGGAACATATTAAATTTAATATTGATAAAAATACAACTGCCAATGATTTATTTGATCCTTTAGGAAGTGATATCAATGCTTTTACAACATTTAGATATACGAGTTATCTTGTTTATGGAACAAGTAAGTTAAAAGAAAATATAGATTCTTTACTTAACTATGTTTATACACCTTATTTTACCAAAGAGATGATAAAAAAAGAAAAGGGGATTATTACATCAGAAATAAATATGGGTTATGATCAACCATATAATCGTCTTTATTTTGCTTTTAATAATGCTTTATATCAAAAAGAGAAGTATCGTTATTTAATTACGGGGGAAGTAGATGATATAAAGAAAGTAGATTTAGATGATATTATGCTTGTTTATAATACTTTTTATCATCCTAAGAATATGTTTTTGGTTGTTACAGGAAATGTTAATCCTTATGAAATAGAGAAAATAGTTAATGATAATTTAAGTAAGAAAGAATTTAGTGAGTATGTAAATCCTGTTATTATAAAGGGTAAAGAACCAAAAGAAGTAGCAGAAAAATATGTTTTACTTAATTCTAATGTTGAAGTAGAAAAGGCTAAAATAGGAATAAAGATACCTAAAAAGAATTTTAAAGAGTTTGATGATGTAGAGTTAAATATTATATTAAATATTATATTATCAAGTAATTTTGGGGATTCTTCTGATTTAAAAGAAGAGTTATTACAAAACAATATTATTACTTTTTTAAGTCCATCAAGGTTTGTATTAGATGATGTTGTTGTAATTGATGTTACAATTGAAAGTGAAATATTAGATGAAGCGATAAAAAGAGTAGTAGATGCTTTAAATCACTTAGTAGTAGATGAAGTTGATATAAAAAGAAAGATAAATTCTGCTATTGCAACATTAGTACTTAACTATGAAGATGTAGAAAGTGTCAATAATATGCTTCAAAATTATTTAGTTTATTATCATAGAATTATTCCTGATTTAAAAGATATATATGAAAGTATTACAGTTGATGATATAAAAAGAGTAGTCGGGCAAATTAGTACAGAAAATATAAGTATTGTTACGATGAAGAAAGAAGAGTATTAAAAAAAGCTATCAAATCGATAGCTTTTATCTATTATAGAATTCAACGATTAGTGATTCGTTAATTTCACTATTAAGTTCGCTTCTTTCTGGATATCTTACATAAGTTCCTGACATTTTATTGTTATCAAATGTAACAAATGCAGGACGAGTAACTTTTGCTTCTAGACTTGCTTTAATTGCAGGATGGTCTAAAGAAGTTTCTTTTACTGCTATAACATCTCCTGGTTTACAAGAGTATGATGGAATATCTACTTTAATACCATTTACAGTAATATGTCCATGATTAACCACTTGTCTTGCCCCACGACGAGTTGTAGCAAGTCCCATACGATAAACGATGTTATCAAGTCTTGATTCAAGAAGTTTAAGTAAATTTTCACCAGTAACGCCTTTCATTTTAGAAGCACGTTCAAATAGTTTATGGAATCCTTTTTCATTTAAGCCATACATTGTTCTTACTTTTTGTTTTTCTTGTAGCTGAACGCCGTATTCACTTAATTTTTTTCTTCTATCATTTCCATGAGCTCCAGGAGCATATGGACGACGAGCTAAATCTTTTCCATTTTCTAGGGTAGAAAAGTTTAATCTTCTTGATTTTTTATAAGCTGGACCAGTATATCTTGCCATAATAATTCTCCTTTCTATTATTCTAAATACAAAGGATGCTTATTCTTCATTATAGGGAGTTTACATTCATAATTTTACTAGGGCAGTCCTAGTTACTTTTATACTTTCGCCATAAACACATTATAATTTATAATAAGCACTGCCATGTACTTGTACTAATAATTATACACAAAAATTTAGATATGTCAAATAAATATATGTAATATATGTTTATTTATGAATAAACTGGGGTGATAAAAAAATTGGCTAAAAAACATAAGTCATGGTATAATCTTTTAAGAGGTATTTATTATGGATTATAAGATAAGAAGATTTAAAAAGGGTGATGAAGAAGAAATTGTATCACTTATT
>CANUCD010000071.1 GCA_947856335.1 uncultured Bacilli bacterium
CCACGTTATCAGCTTGGAAGGCTGAAGCTCTACCATTAAACTACACCTGCATTTCATCAGATAATATAAATTATATCATATTATCTGATTTTTTCAACTATATTTTATATATTTTTGTATTTTTTTTCGCAATTTTAACAATTACTATCATAGCAATAATTCCTAAAGGTAATGCAACATACCCATAATCTATACCTGTTTGAGGATTCTCTGGAGTTACTACCACCTCTGTTTCACTACAATCTTCAATCATTTCTTCATAAGTAACAGAATTTCCATTTGAATCAAAATAATATTTATCATCAATAATCGTACACGTATAATCACAACATTCTTCATAATACACTTCAGGACTTACTACTGCCCCATCCATACCATAATAAACATCATCAATTATTTGACAAACATAATTATCTTTTTCAGAAACATTACTATTAGGAGCAAAATGAGCCTCACATTCCTCTGCACTTAAATCACCAGTAAATAATAAATCAGCGACTGTAAACTTACCATTATGTCCACTTTGTGATGTAAAATGAACACTTGTAGATAATCCATTATTATTAACCCAATCATCACTTGTTTTAATACTTTCTAAAGTCACATTAGTAAGAACCAATTCTCCACTAACTTCGCTAATAGATGTATCACTATCTACTACAATATGACAAGTCATATAAAAAGTTCCATCATCTAAAGGTTGTTTAGCATCACAATAATATCCAGTATAATCAATTCTAGCAGCATCCACCCCAATAGGTAAAAAAACAACCATTAAAATCATCAACAACATCAATACTTTTCTCATAAAAACCTCCCTAAATAGATAGTTATCTATCTTAATGCTTTTATCACTACTTGTCAATACATAAAAGCACACTATTCATACATTTTTGTAATAAAAAACAAAAAAACTATGCAAGTTCGACAATAATTGATATAATTAAATCAGTAGTGATATTTATGATTAAAAAATTTAAAAATTGGTTAAAAAAAGATGATGAAGTTTTTGCAAAAGGAATATGTTTTTCAAAAATATTTCTCATTTTTATCATTGGTTGTTTTATAGGTGTTTTACATGAAAACATTTTAGGCTTTATTAAACATTATCTAAAATACCAAGAATTTTTTTGGCCTAGTCACAAAGGTGTAATATATGGTCCTTTTAATCCTTTATATGGCTTTGGTATTGCTTTTACAATTTGGCTTCTTGCTAGAAAAAAAAGACATCCTCTAAAAACATTTATATATGGCGCTATCTTAGGAGGAGCAATTGAATATATTACTAGCTATTTAATGGAATTAGTACTTAAAACAAAATCATGGGATTATAGTACATACTTTTTAAATATAGATGGTAGAACAACTATTCCCTACATGATTTTCTGGGGTTTTGCTATCATGGTATTAGTTCACTTTATTTATCCCATCTTATCAAAATGGATAGAAAAAATACCTAGCAAAATAGGCAAACCTTTAGTAGTTATATTAGTTATTTTTATAACCCTAGACATGATTATTTCTTTTACAGCTTTAGGTCGTGCCACTCTAAGAAATAAAGGTTATGAACCAATTACTGTTGTAGGCGAATTTTATGACCAAGTATATACTGATGAATTTTTAAAAACAATATATACAAATATGAAATGGGTAAAGTAGGTGTAGTATGATTTTAGAAACTATTGGTATTATTTTAATAATTATAGGTTTGTTAGTATTATTTACAACATCTTTTCTTGCACGCTTTAATGAAAATTATCCACAAAAAAAACGAAACAAACTTACCAACTTTTGTATCTTAATACCAGCTCGTGATGAATCAAAAGTAATTGAAGATTTACTAAAAAGTATCAAAGAACAAACTAAAAAAGTAAACATGAAAGATGTATACGTAATAGTAGAAAGTAATTTAGATCCTACTGTTTCTATCGCTTTAAATTATCAAGCCTCTATTTTTATACGCAAACACTTAAATTTAAAAAGAAAAGGATATGCTTTAGATGAATGTATCAAAGATATTTTAGCAAAAGGAAAAAAATATGATGCTTATTTTATTCTTGATGCCGATAATGTACTAGACAAAGATTTTCTAAAAGAAATGGAAAAATCATATCAAGATGGATATGATATAGCAAGTGGATATCGCAATTTGAAAAATGGCAATGATTCTATCATTTCTGCTTGTTCAGGTATTACATTTGCTTTTCTAAATTCTAATGGCAATGAAACAAAGTCAAAACAATCTAGAAATATTACTTTATCAGGTACAGGATTATATATCAGTGGAGATATCGTAAATAAATGGGCATCTTTCCCCTTTCATTCTCTAACTGAAGATTACGAACTAACTCTTTATTCTATCTTACATAATCTAACAAGCATCTATAATAAAAATGCTATCTTCTATGATGAACAACCAATAAAATATAAAAATACCATTAACCAAAGAACAAGATGGATAAAAGGATATTTTTCTGTAAGAAAAAAATATATTCCTAAACTTAGAAAAAAAATAACAAATAACCCTAATTTTGGTTCTTCTATAACAGAAATAAGTGGTATGAAACCTTATATCCTAATGATTATTGGCACACTTTTATATATATTAAATCAATTTATTATGATAATAAAAATATGGGACATAAACCCAATTACAATGATATCTATTACGAAAATTATTTTAATTATTATGCTTGCTTACATTCTCTTTGCTTTTATGACTGCTTTTATCATCTTAAAAGATAAAGATAAAATCAATATGTCTTATAAAATGCAAATAAAAACAATATTATTTAGCCCTATATTTTTTACTACATATATTCCCTGTGCTCTAAAAGCTTTTTTCAAAAAAGATATTAAGTGGGAAAAAGTAGAACACACAAGAAGATGGAATAAATAAAGTTCTAGAAATTCTAGAGCTTTTTTACATAAAAAAACTCTAATCTCTAGAGTTTCCTACGATAGACAATAAATGTAAAAATATATTTATAAAGTCTAAATATAACGAAAATGCTCCATTTATTGCTACAACATCATGATTGATACCACTATTACCAAGTATTTTAACTACTTGAATATCATAAGCTGTAAATCCAAAGAAAATAAGTAGAGCAATAATAGATATTATTAAATCAAATGTTGTATTTCCCATAAAGATATTAACAATACTACAAAGCACAATAGCAATAAGACCCATTAGCAAATAAGTACTAATCTTATTTAAATCTGTCTTAACAAAATAACCTATTGCTCCAAATAAAGCAAATATAACTGCTGCTATTAAAAAAACATACATCACACTTCCAATTTCAAAAACTACGAATACACTTGAAAATGTAAGACCACTTACAAACGAATACAGTAAAAAACACATCTTAGCAGTCGTTGGACTCATTTTATGTACTCGAGCCGAAAAGAAAATAACAAGAACAAGTTCCAAAATAATGATTATCCAAAAGACTGGACCCTCAAATATAGATAACAGCATATTTTCATTCATAGATACAACATATCCCGTTACAAATGTAACTAATAAACCTACAAACATCCATAAAAATGTTTTTGACAATAATTGATTCATTTAAATCCTCCTCTATTTATTATAACATATGTTAAATTTTAAGTAAACCTTCCAACTATCAAACATTAAATCTAAAATAAACAATATCTCCATCTTGCATTAAATAATCTTTACCCTCAAGTCTAAGTTTTCCTGCCTCTTTTACTTTTAATTCACTTCCATACTTTTCTAAATCATCAAAACTCATAACTTCGGCTTTAATAAAACCTCTTTCAATATCAGAATGAATTAAACCTGCACAAGACTTAGCATTAGCACCTTTTCTAAAAGTCCAAGCACGACACTCATCTGCTCCTGCTGTAAAAAAAGTTTCAAGTCCAAGTAGTGAATATGTTGCAAATATTAGTCTATCAAGTCCACTATGTTGAATACCAAGCTCTTGTAAAAAAATCTTTTTATCATCATCATTTAACTCAGATAATTCTGATTCCATCTTACAACACATCACAATTACTCCAGCATTTTCCCTTGATGCATAATCAAATACAAGTTTTGTATATTTATTTTCGCCACTAACAATATCATCCTCTAAAACATTAGCTACATATATAATTGGTTTTAATGTAATAAAATTAAAATTTTTCATAATATTTTTTTCTTCTAAACTAAAATCAACCAATCTAAGAGGAATATTTGCTTCCAAACTATTTTTAGCTTTACTTAAAGCCTCTACTTCTAATATAGCATCTTTATCTTTTGTCGTTTCTGCTTTTTTTATAATCTTATTAAGTCTATTTTCTACAATTTCTAAATCAGCCAAAATAAGTTCTACTTGAATAATTTCTATATCCCTAATTGGATCTGTAGCCCCCTCTACATGAGTAATATTTTCATCATCAAAACATCTAACAACCTCAACAATCGCATCAGTCTCACGAATATGACTTAAAAACTTATTTCCAAGCCCCTCTCCTTTAGAAGCACCTTTAACAAGCCCAGCAATATCAGTAAATTCAAATGTTGTTGGCACTGTACTTTTAGGAAGATATAAATCTTCTAAAAACTGTAACCTCGAATCAGGAACCGTTACCATGCCAACATTTGGATCAATCGTTGCAAAAGGATAATTAGCTGCTAAAATATTTTTCTTAGTAATCGCATTAAACA
>CANUCD010000072.1 GCA_947856335.1 uncultured Bacilli bacterium
AAAACTTCTCTATTTTTGAGAAGTTTTTTCACTTAATTCTTTGTAGTACTTATATCTTTTCTTAGCATTTTTTATTTGTTCTGCTAATAAGATATTAGCTAATTTAATATTCTTTATTTTTAAAGCATTATATCTAGTTTCATTATCTAAGAATGATTCATAATTATCAAAGTTTGGTTCTTTACCATCCATATATAATTTTTCTTCTTTAGGATTATAACGCATTAGAAGTGTATAACCTACTTCACTAGCTAGTCTTTCTTCTTCGATAGAATGAGACATACCAGTTTTAATTCCTTGTTCAATACATGGTGAATATGCAATGATTATTGCAGGTCCATCATGTTCCATTGCTTCTTTCATACATTTTATAGCTTGTTGCATATTAGCTCCTAGACTGATACTTGCAACATAACAATTTGGATAAGACATAGCTATTTTGAATAAATCTTTTTTAGCAGTTCTTTTACCTAAATCAGCGAATTCAGCGACTGCTCCAAGCTTACTTGATTTACTAGCTTGACCACCTGTATTGGAATAAACTTCTGTATCTAACACTAATACTTTGATATTTTCACCAGTAGATAAAACATGGTCTAAGCCTCCAAAGCCAATATCATAAGCCCAACCATCTCCACCAATAGCAAGAACTGTTCTTTTAGGAATATAGTTAAGCAAACTTCTTAAGTTAGCTGGTAATTCTAGATTTGCTAATTTATTTTTAACACTCATTGTTATTTTAAAATCATTCATGTTATCTAAAAAAGTGGTAAATAAATTTTTTACTTCATCACTAACTTCATTCATACTACTTTCCATTATATTTTTAATTAGAGCTCTTTTATTTTGAAATGATAAATGCATTCCTAAAGCAAATTCAGCATTATCTTCAAATAAAGAATTCGCCCAAGGAATAGTATATGGCGTTGTTGCAACAGAACCACCATAAATACTAGAGCAACCTGTTGCATTAGCAATTACAAGCTCATCACCAAAAAGTCTAGTAATTAAATTTATATATGGGGTTTCACCACATCCAGCACAAGCACCACTAAATTCAAAACGAGGTTTACATAAAGCTGCTCCAGGGACAGTAAATTTGTTTAAAATTTCGGGATTTTCATAGGTATTAAAGTATTCATTTGCTTTCTTTTGATTGTTGATATCAACTGGTCCAAATGTTAAAGCTTTTTTACCATCTTTACCTGGACATTCTAAAATACATAAACCACATTCTGTACAATCTACTTCACTAATAAGCACTTGATAAGTGTATTCTTTATTAGCAAGAAAAGGAATGCCATTTTCATCTTTAGAAATAAAAGTTCTAATTACAGCATGAGGACAAACAAAGCTACAACGTCCACACTCTATACAATTTTCTTTTATCCATTTAGGAGCTAGAGTATTAACATGTCTTTTCTCAAGTTTACTAAGACCTGTAGGAAATGTACCTGTCTTTAGGCTTGCTACTTCACTTACAGTTAATTCATCTCCCCTTCTTCTATTTATTTTACTAAATACATCTAGGTCTTGTTCTTTGTTTTTAGCTTGAGGATTATTTATTTTAATTTCTTTTAAGTTTTGTAATGCTTCATGAATAGCTTTAATATTACTTTCGATGATATTATTTCCCTTTGTTTTAAAACTTTTTTTGATACTTTCTTCTATTAGGGATGAAGCATTAGGAATTTCTAATTTAGATAAGACAATCATTTCTATTATTTTACTTATTTTTCCCTTTATTCCACATTTTGAAGCAATTAGAGAAGCATCGATTGTATATACTTTGATATTTCTTTTATTTATCAAGTTAATATCCTCAAGACACATTAAAGTAGAAATTTCATCTTCATTTTTATTAGTATTTATAATAATAGTACCATTTTCCATTATATTATCTAACATATTAAATTTTTTAAAATATTCATCTTTTGTTATTACAATTAAACTTGGGTTTTCAACATAATAAGGAGCATTTATGGGATGATTAGCAATTCTTAAATTACTTACTGTTACTCCCCCACTTTTTTTGGAATCATAAGAAAAATAACCATTTACATAATTTGATATACTACCCATTATTTTTAAAATATCTTTAGAAGCACTAACACAACCATCAGAACCATAACCATAAATTAAAAATTCTTTATCATCTAAATCAATGTGATAATCTTCTTTTGGAAGAGAAGTGTTTGTTAAATCATCAGTAATACCAATTGTAAAATTGTTTTTTAAATTATTATCTAACATTGTATAGATGCTCTTAATATCTGCTGGGCTCGTGTTTTTGCTTGATAAACCAAATCGTCCACCAACTATATGAATATTAGAATTTTTAAGAACACTTAATACATCAAGATATAGAGGCTCACCGTTTGAACCTGCTTCTTTTGTTCTATCTAATACTGCGATGTTTTCGACGGTTTTGGGAATTACTTCTAATAAATATTTAGGGCTAAATGGACGATATAAATGTACTGTTATGACTCCTATTTTAGCTCCTTTTTTAGTTTCTTCGTCTACTACTAGTTTAATTGTATCAGTAATACTTCCCATAGCTATAATAATATTTTTAGCATCACTTGCTCCATAATAAGTAAAGGGATGATAATTTGTTCCCATTATTTTATTTATACTATTCATATAATCATTTACTATATCTGGAAGTATTTCATAATTAGGATTTCTTGCTTCTTGAGTTTGGAAGAAAATATCTTCGGTCATACTCATTCCTTTTTGAATATCTGCACCTACATTTAAAGCATTGTTTTTAAAGTCGTCTAACTCTTTTTGAGGGATAAGTTTTCTTAAATCTTCTACTTTTAATTCTTTGATACTAGATATTTCATGACTTGTTCTAAAACCATCAAAAAAATGGAGAAAAGGAATACTTCCCTTTATAGCTGATAAATGAGCAACAGCTGCTAGATTTTGAGCATCATAGACATTTGAGGAAGCTAGTATGGCAAATCCTGTTTGTCTTGTTGCATATATATCACTATGATCACCAAATATAGATAGAGCATTAGTGGCAATTGTTCTTGCTGCAACATGTATAACTCCTGGAAGCATTTCTCCAGCTATTTTATACATATTTGGTATCATTAAAAGAAGTCCTTGAGAAGCTGTAAATGTAGATGCTAAAGACCCACTAATTAAAGCTCCATGTAATGTTCCTGCTGCTCCTGCTTCACTTTGCATTTCAATTAGTTTTACTGGAACATCAAATAAATTTAGTTTATTATGACTTAAAGCATCAATGTGAGATGCCATAGGACTAGATGGCGTTATTGGATAAATACTTGATATTTCACTAAAAAAATAAGCTATATCACTACAAGCTGTATTACCGTCACATATTTTCATTTTATTATCACCTATGTTCATTATAACAAAAAACAAGTGAATTGTCATGAATTTTCATGGTGTTTATTGGTTAATTTTCTTATTAGGGGTAAATCTTTTTTATATAAAGAAGTATCTATACTAATACTGTTTGTTTCTAGTAAGTTTTTTCTTTCTAGAAATTTTATTTTCTTTTCTGTTATTTCTTGTTTATACTCTATATCATCTTTTAGTTTTTTAATTAACTGCATAATTTCTTTATTTTCATTATTTTCTTTATCATTTTTATTTATTTTATATGCTAGATAATAAAATGTTGTAAAAGAAAAGATTCCTACTATAACATTACAAAATCCAGCTAGAATAAGAGATAACATTAAAGATGATAATAACCTAAGAAATAAAACAATAAGATTTATTAGCCTATCTGTTATTTTGTTTACTTCTTTGTATTCATTATCTATTTTATTTAAAATATCTGATAATTTTATTAAATCTTCTTTTATGTTTAAAAGATTATTACTATTTGGTGTAGTAAAAAGTTCTGCATGAATATCATATAATTCATATTCTATTTGTTTTAAAAATTCCAAAATCATAATAAAAACCTCAGATATCTATTATAACAGTTATTTTATTTTTTGGGAATAAAAAAAGATTAGCATAAACTAATCTATATTTACATTGTGATAAATATCTGTTACGTCTTCTATTTCGTCTAACATTTTATATAATTTATTAAATGTTTCTAAATCTTCTTTATTTAAATCTACTTTATTTTTTGGATACATTCCTATTTCGTCTATTTCGTATTCAATATTTGGTTCTATTTTTTCGATACAGTCTTTGGTGTTATTGATATCATTGGGATGAACACTAATAGTTAGTTCATTATCAACACTTTCAAACTCAATAGGCTCTATTCCTGCTAATAAAAGAGAATCAAATATTTCTTCTTCTTTATCTGTTTTAAATGCTAAGACTGCTAGATAATCATAGTTGTAAGCAACAGAATTTGTTACTCCTAAACTTTTATGTACTTTATTAAAAGCTGCTCGTATCATACCTACTGTTCTATTGACATTATCGGTTAAAGTCTTAATAATTAAAGTAGAAGCTCCTGGACCAAAACCTTCATAAATTACTTCATGATAATCTTCTCCACCGACTCCTTTTGCTTTATCTATAGCTCTATTTATAATATCACTTGGTACTTGAGCTTTTTTGGCTTTTTCAACTATTCTTTTTAAAAATATATTACTTTCTATTTCAGGTACACCTTTTTTGGCTGCTAAATAAATTTCTTTAGCAAATGTTGAATATGTTT
>CANUCD010000073.1 GCA_947856335.1 uncultured Bacilli bacterium
CTTAAATTCTTCTTTTCTTAATTCATGATTAAATTCCCATTTCATTTTTTTCCTCTTTATAGATTGATGTAAATAACTCTTTTTTTTCATCTTCTTGTATTGGCATTTCTATTTCTGGTAATTCGCTTAAACTTGATAAGCCAAAACAATCTAGGAATTCACTTGTTGTGCGATATAAATTAGGTCTTCCTGGTAATTTTGATTTTCCTGCTTCTTTAATAAGTCCTTTAGCAACTAATTTTCTAATAACATGACTACTACTTACACCACGCATAGTATCAATTTCTGCTCTAGTAATGGGTTGGTTATAAGCAATAATAGCTAGTACTTCTAGACTTGAGGGACTAAGAGTGAAAACATCAGGATTTTCAATTAGTTTTTGGTAATATTCTTTATGACATTCTTTGGTCGTTAGTTTAAATGCATCACCTAGATAACTGATGCGTATTCCTCTTTCCTCGCTTTCGTAGGATTCTTTTAATTTTAAAAGTAATTCTTTTGCTTCATCCATGTTAATATTCATAATATCACATAAATTTTTTAAGTTTATTCCCTCATCTCCGACAACAAACAAGATTCCTTCTAATATTCCGAGTTTATTCATTCTTGATGTCTCCTTTCAATTAAAATAGGACTAAAATTATTTTCTTGATTAAGTGTTATTTCATTATTTTTACTCATTGTTAATATTGATAAAAATGTAATAATAATAAAGTCTTTGTTATATTCAGTAAATAAGTCTAAAAATTCAATCTTGTCTCTTACTTCAAGTATTTTTCTAATATCTTTTATTCTTTCATCAATATTTATTTCCTTTTTGGTAATTCTAGTGCTTAGAGGTTTATTTAATCTTGCACGCTCTTCTACTGATTTTAGGGCATCAGTTAAATCTTTTAGGGAAACATTACCAAAATTGATAGAGCTATCTATTAGAAATGATTCTAAATTCATGGGACTTTTGGTGTAAAAGTTTTTTCGTTTGTTTTCTAACATAACTAGATTTTCACTTATTTTTTTATATTTTTCATATTCTAATATTTTTCTTTTTAGGTCTTCTTCTGATGAAATGCTAAATTCATCATCACTTTCTTTTGTTTCTTCATCATTTACTAACATTTTACTTTTTAGATGGATTAGTTCTGAGGCCATTACTAGATAAGAACTTGCTATATCAATGTTTTTTTCTTTTTCACTTTCAATAAATTTTAAATATTCATCAATAATTATTTTAATATCAATATCATAAATATTCATCTTAGATGTTTTAACTAGATGTAAAAGAAGGTCTAGTGGACCTTCAAAATCGTTAATACTAAATTGATATTCCATTTTATCACGTCCTAATTGCAATTAAATCCCATAGCTTCCATTTCAAAGCTTACTATTTTGGGTTCTGTATCTAATTTGAATGTATCGGCATTAAATATATTAGTTCTAGATGCTTCTTCTAAGTTTACTATTGTTGTTATATTAAATCCAGTCGTGCTGTTAAAAAGATTGGATGTGATACCTTTAGTGGTATTATAAGTGCTTGCTAGGGTTTGATAGTTAGCATATATATTAGCATAATCTGTGTCTGTTGAGTTATATTCAATAATACTGGTTAATTCTTTTAGTTTATTATCTTCAAATTTATAAGTGACTTCTTCGTGCTCTTTAGAACATACTAGATTAGAGATACCTGCTCCATCAGCGACTAAATTTACTTCAGGATATTCGATAGTTGTTTTCTTATCTAAAACTATAAAGCCGGCAGTTAGGGCAGTATTAGGGCTAATCGTCCTTTCATATGATTTACTAGAATTAGCAGCTAGTAGTCCAGATGATGCTAGTTTTACTCTTTCTAAAAAAGTTTTATCAGCATTATATATTTCGATATAGTAATTTAGTTCTTCGGTATTTTGATAGTTGGTTGTTTTATTTACTATATTATAAGTTAGAGTATTGGTTGTTGTATCAATGAGTAGATTATTTACTTCTAATTCTTCTCTTTTTATTGTTAGATTAGGAATATAAGAATAAAATGTTTCATCGATGTTTTCATCTGGATCATCAGGCTCTGTTGGTTCATCTGGGGTTGGATTTACTGGTGTTACAGGTGTAGACGGTGTTGGATTTAGATATTCATTTACTTTTTCTGATATTTCTGGTAAAAAGATAACAAATAAGACAAAAAGGGTTAAAATTACAAATATACTTAAGGATGTTTTTTTGCGACTTTCAAATACTCCTATCGTAATTGGTTTTAGTTCTTCTTGCTCTACTTTAAAATTTTTATATTTTTTTCTTGCCATAACAATCCCTTCTTACTATTTAGATTATATCAAAAAATAGATAAAATAAAAAGGACTATTTAGTCCTTTGGCTTAAAAAATAATGCAACTAATGAAGCAGCAATGATAGAACCTACAATAGCAACACTTGATTTAGTAAGCATTCCTGAAAAAATACCTAAGATACCTATTTTATTATATCCATCTAATGCTCCCTCATAAAGCATATATCCAAAGTTGGAGATAATAGTAGTTGCACCTCCACCACCTAAAGATATTAAATTATCATATAATCCAAAGAATGCTAATAGTGCTCCTAATACAGTAAATAAAGAAGTAATGTGTCCTGGGGTATATTTGGTATTATCTAAGATAATTTGACCAATAGCACAAAATATTCCGGCAATAATAAAAGCCCAAATAAAAGTCATTATAACACCTCCAAACTAAGTGCGTGAGCAATTCCTGGAATACCTAGTTTTTGATTGGCTAATTGAACTGATTGTAGTGAACCTGTAGCAATTAAAAGAATTTTTTTATACTTTTTACATCCTAATATTTTATCAAATAAAACTAGAGGAAGAGCAACTGGGCCACTTGCTCCTGCATATGTTTCTTGAGCATTCGTGTATATTTCACAGCCAGCATCTATATATTTTTTTAAAGAAATGTTATATTCTTGATTTAGAAGATCTAAGAATATTTCTCTTCCAACTAAACCTAAATCACCAGTTATAATTAGATCATAATAGTTTATATTTCTTTTCATTTCTTTAAGGTGCGTCATTAGTGTATCAAGTGCACATGGTGCCATAACTGCTCCCATATTGCTTGTATCATTGATACCCATCTCAATTGATTTGCCAATAGTAATACTGTCTACTTTTATATTGGTTGGTTCATTTGTTAGAAGAGTTGCTAGGGATGCTGTTGTTGTAAAAGTAGTTGTGTGTTTTTTTATAGCTCCATATTCTACGGGATATCTAAATTGTCTTTCAGCATTAAGATTATGGGAACTGGTAATAGTAACTACTTTTTTGGCTAATTTAGCTTGTAACAAAGAAGAGGCAACAATTAGTGCTTCAATAAAACTTGCACAAGCACTATATATACCGAGATATGGAATATTAAATTGGCTCGCATTATAGCTAGTTACAGATATTTGGTTGATTAAATCCCCACCTATTAGAGCATCTATTTTGTTATCTTCTAATTTATTTTGATGTAATAAATTATCTAAAACTATTCTTTGCATTTTTATTTCGGCTTGTTCAAAAGTTTTTTCGCCATAATAATAATCATCAATAGCTAAATCATAATTTTTTAATAAACCATCTTTTTCTAATGGACCTACTAATGAGAAATTATCTTTAATATAAACATTTGTTATTTTCTTACTAGCCACCTATAATCACTCTCACAATCACTAAAATAAAAGCTGATAATATACCATATAAAATAACACTACCTGCTAGTTTAAAGAAATTAGAGCCTAAACCTGTTATTAAACCCTCTTTTTTATAATCTAGAGCACTACTTGATACGGAATGAGCAAAACCAGTTGTTGGTATTAAGAGTCCTGCTTTAGCTTTACTCATCCAATTATCAAAGAATCCTAAAGCTGTAAATAAAGATGCAGCAAAAATAATAATAAGACAAGTCCAACTTCCTGCTTCTATTCTTGATAAGGTAAAAAAATTCATAATTAGAACGGTTATACCCTCAGCCATAAAGCCAACTAATCCACCTATTAAAAAGGCTGTAATAACATTTTCTATTTTATTTTCTTTAGGTTCGTGCTTTTTCACTAACTTTTTATAATCTTCTTTGTTCATAATAACCTCCATTTTTATTATGAATCATAAAGATAAAGTTATACATGATAGTAAAAATAAACTTTATTATAAAATAGATTGAAGAGTAAATATTAAGTAATAAATTATTTATTTAAAGAAAAAAACTAGGTTTTACCTAGGTTTATATACAAAATTTGGAGGGGCCTACCAGATTTGAACTGGTGCTCGGGGAGTTGCAGTCCCATGCCTTACCACTTGGCTAAAGCCCCATAAGCAAGTAAAATAATACTGCTTTTTTACTTGCATATATAATTTTACACTATAGTTTAGTCTTTGTCAATTAGGTTAAATTAGTTATG
>CANUCD010000074.1 GCA_947856335.1 uncultured Bacilli bacterium
GGATTAGCATTTCTAAAACGATAAATAGATTGTTTTATATCTCCAACCATATAAACATTATTGTTTTCTATTTCCTTTATAAACATCTCTTGTAAGTCATTAGTATCTTGATATTCATCAATCATTATTTCTTGATAAGATTTTTTTATTTCTTCACGAATATCAAAGTGATTTTTTACAAGAAAAATAGCCATCTTAGCAATATCCGTAAACAAAAATGAATTCTTATCTTTCTTATACTTCCAGATTCTCTCATCTAATTTTAAAATAATATCTACAATTGCCTTGCAATATTTCTTAGTACTTATAACTTGACTTTTTAATTCTTCTTCACTAAACATAGTAAGTTGATTAAATTTAAGAACTAACTTTTTAAAATCATCTTTTAGGGAAATATCATCTTCACTAAGTCCTCGAAGTGGTGGTAAAGATATTTCTTTTTGTAAATCTTGATAACAATGAGGATTTATTAAAAAACTAAGAGCATCATAGCACTTTTTAGCACACTTTTCATCTAAATTTCCCTCTAAAGCATAAAAATCATCTAATATTTGTTCTGCTAATTCTTTTAAAAGATTAAAATATTCTATGAATATTTGGTTAATATAATCTTCTTTATAATAATTATTTATATAATTTTCTAAATACTCTTTTTTATCATATCTTAAATCTAAAGTATTACTAATCTTTAGAAGATATTTTCTAATAACATCATCATCTCTACTTGTAAAATCTCTAATCAAAGACAAATAATTCTCATCTTTTTTTCTAAATAAATCATCAATTATTTCATCCAATATTTTAGCTTTTTCTAAATCAATAATTGTAGAATCAATAATTTTAATATCTTCATCTAATCCAAATAAATAATGATATTTTTTAACAATACTAAGAGCATAAGCATCAAAAGTAGTAATATAAGCAGCATCTAAATACTCTAACTGACTAATTAACCCAGATTTTTTTATTTTTTTACGAATTCTTTCTTTCATCTCTGAAGCTGCTTCATTAGTAAACGTTAAAATTAAAATATTACGAATATCAACTCCCTCTTTTAACTTTCTTATTACTCTTTCTGATAATACTGCTGTTTTACCAGAACCAGCTCCAGCTGAGACAATAATATTTGTCCCATCTAAATCAATTGCTTCCCTCTGTTTTATCGTCCAATTCATCACTTTCACCTCCTAATACCACTTCATTTTCTTTTCTCTTAAAACATAAATCTCTAAATTTACAATATGTACAAGATATATTTTTTCCATCAATCACTTTAGGATTAACTAAAAACTCATGATTTAAAATATGTTTAAAAACTTCATCAATAATAGTATCTACTTTATCAACTAACGCATCCATCTGCTCATTATCAAGTACTTTAGAATTTGCACTAATTTCTCCATCTTTTTTTATCTTCAAATTTTGAATAATTTTTCCCTCTTGATAATTATTATCAACATACTTAATTAGTGATAAGTCTTGATTTGTATAACCTTGTAATCGTAAATTACTTTCAAATATTTGCTCTTCACTTTTTTTAAATTGAATATCTTCTTTTGGAAAAGCAACTTTTTGAATATAAAAACCTGCAACAGAAGCATGAGAAAACCTCTCTGATTTCTTTATTAAATACAAATAAATAGGAAGTTGAATATGAAGTCCATACTCTAAATTTTTAAGGGTAATATTTGTATTTCCACTTTTATAATCAACAATAGCTAAAACTTCATTATTAGAAGATGTATGATACATTACTTTATCAATTGTACCTTTAAATGTAAGTTTCATATCATCAGTATCTTTATAAACATAAAATTCTTGTTCAAATAAATATTGTTTTAACTTTGAACTCATAGCTTGTTTTTTAATGACTCTTAATACTTGTTTTAATTCTTCACTAAACATTTCTAAATAAAACATTTCTTTAGCACTTAAAACATAAGCTTTATCTTTTATAAATTTCATCATTTCCACAGGAATATCTATTTCTTTTTCTACTCCCAGCTCTAAAATATGATGCATAATACTGCCTAAAATAGTTTTAAAATTTTCTTCAAAAATATCTAAATGCAAAATCTTACTGACATAATAACGAAAAGCACACTCTTGATACATTTCTAAATTCGTATAAGATAAAACAAGTTCATGATTTAATTTCTTTTTAAATAATTCCGTAGATATTCCACTAAATTGATTTTGATAAGAAGCATATGGAATAATTAAATTATTTTGATATAAAGGAAGTCTTTTGCTTACAATATTATACTTATATAATTGATCTAAATCACGAGCATACTCTATTTGACTCCATATCTTAGAATAAGATACTTGATTATTTATTTCTACTGGTTTAACATTCAAACTTAACTCAGAAACTAAAAGAGATGGATAACAAGTTTTTGTATCATATAATTTATAAGTAATAACAAGATTACGAATAGATTTTAATCTTTTTAATAAAACTTTTTTCTCATATTGATTTAATTCATCAGCCGTATCAAGTCCCAATTTTCTTTTAACATCATCTGACAAATAACTAGTATCACGATGTATTCTGGGATAATCATTCATATTAAACCCGAGCAAAAAAACATAATCTTCTTCCCCAAAAGAATCATAATATGTTACTGACTCTATCTTTTGTGTATACTCTTCTTCTTTAATTAAAGCATTTTTTAAATCATCAATAATAAATTCTTTTCGAAAATTTTTATCAACAATTAAAGCAGAACGATTAAGAATTTCTACAAAATCATTAACATTAGAATATTTTTCACTTAAAGCAAGTATATTTTCTTCAATACTAACTTCATCATAGCAAGACAAAAACTCTTGAGCAATTAAAGTACCATAAAAAGAATGTTTCTTTTGTGAATGAAACGAAATATTCATAAGAAAAAAAGAACGATTTAAAATATCATCATAATCTGAGTTAGCAATTATTTTTATTTGATTAAGTAATACTCCACTTTCAAGCAAATTACCTATTTTTTGAAGAACGAATGCTACTTCACTTTTCTTATCTTCTGCTTCATAAATTTGTGGTTCATACTCTTTTTCTATTTTATGCTCAATCTTAAAACTTCCTAGTTCATTTAATATCTTTTCTTCTTCTTTCGTAAAAAAAGAATATCCATAAACAACAATTTCCTTATTTTCTAAACTTTTTTTAAACTCTTTAGAATATATAAGCAGATTACTCTTATCTAACTCATCTTTTAATTGATTTAAAAATTTAACTTTCTCATCATCTAAATCTCTTAAAAAATACATATTTTCTAAATATATTTTAGCAATAGATACAGAGACGTGATAAACAGATACAATATAGAAAATAGTTTTTAAATCATAATCAAAATAAAGTTTTTTCTTTAACTCTAAAAAAGTATAAAACTTCTGATTTAATAAACATTTATTTTTACTATATTCTTTTAAAAGATTCTGTTTTTCTTCACTAGTTGTAATAATAATTCGTTCCATCTCATCACTACTCCTAAAATAATCTTATCATTGATTAAAAGATTTTACAATGGTAGATTTTAGATAAACAAAAAACTCTCAAATAATGAGAGTAATAATCTAAATGGCGCTCGTTGTAGGACTCGAACCTACGACCTAACGGTTAACAGCCGTGCGCTCTACCGACTGAGCTAAACGAGCAGTACTACTAAATTATAGTAAATATTATGTTTCTTGTCAAGCATTTTTAACAAAAAAAAGAATGATTTTCATCACTCTATTTCTTAAGATTCAGTTACTCCATTCTCTGATTCATCTACATAACCTTCACAAGCATCTCCACCTGGATTTCTAATACAAGCTGAACACTTATCATATTCTGCTCTATTATCATTAAATTCGCCAACAAGACTAAATATAGCCCCAACTAATGTTGGAATAAAGAAAATAACGATACCAGCAATAGCTCTCATAACTAAAGATTTTATAGATTTCTTAATTTCGTCATCTTTACTTGCTACAACAGCCTTTCCTAAGTCTATCATACCAAAAACAATGATTACAATCGGAATAACAATTTTAAATACCCATAAAACCCATCCAATAATTTGCCATATAGGAGCTAAACTTGTACAGATTGAAGGATCCATAATTAACATATAATTTCCTCGCTTTCTAAATCTATATTCATTTTAACGTAAATTCACTATAATGTCAAGTTTTTAAAATAAATATTGTCAAAAAATGT
>CANUCD010000075.1 GCA_947856335.1 uncultured Bacilli bacterium
TTAATGGTTTTTACAATAGCAGCAGCACTAACACCAACTAAACCTAAATTAGCACCAGCCATAGCAAGTGATGAAAAGGCATGGGCAGCAGCTACATTAAGGTTTAACTCTCCTAGAGAAAGACCAAAGAATTCAATAATTGTGCTGTTAATTGTTCCTAAAACGCCTGATAAAGCTGGAGAAGACATAGCAAGACAACTATTAGCATACACAATTGCTGGTGCTAATGTGGATAAAGCATAAAGTAATACGATTGATGCAAGTCCGATAACTGCTACTTTTTTCCAATTCTTTTTCCACCATTCTTTATTTTTTGCCTTGCGAATGCTTTTAACCATTCTTCTTTTAAGAGGTTCTTTTGGTTTTTCCTCTGGTTTAGAAGGTTCTTCTGATTCGCTTAAAACTGGAGGGGTATCTTCTTTAGTTTCAAAAGCTGTTTGTTCACTAACAGGTTTATCTATTGGTTTGTCTGTTGGTTCTTGCGAGTTATCTAATACTTCTACTTCATCTAAGTTCTCTTGCTTTTTACTTGGTGCTACAGTTAGAGCTTGATATTCTTCTGCTCTAGAACTTGGAACTAAAGCTCCATTTACCTCAATTACATCAGGTGTTTTTTCTGCTTCTTTTAATATTTCATATTTCTTACTTAAAGCATCATAAATAGGTAAATCACTGATGAGTATTTCTTTGCCCTCGGCAAGAGCTTCATTTGGGCTATTTTTGGCTTTCTTAATTAAATCTGTTAATTCATCTTCAATTTCTCTTAAAATTGGTTTATTCTTCTCTTCTATTTGAGCACTTAATAGATTTGGAGTAAAATATTTAGTTTTACTTAATAGTTCTTTATATTTAGGCATATCAGCGTATGATACATTACCACTTTCACTTATATGAATTAAATTATCTTTAGAATTTTTTAAAATATCTATTATAGCTAAAACGTTTTCATATTCTAATTTATCTTCAGAAAGAATTATTGCGTCCCCTACTTTAGCTACAGGAATATTGGTAAGTCCTTGATAATTTTTAAATTTATTTTCTAATTCAGTTAGATAGTTTTGTAACTTAACAATCAATTTTTCATTTTCTGCTATTTTTTCTAGGTCTGGATTATATTTTTGGAAGAATGAAGTCTTTTTAAATAAATCTTGTACGGCATTTCTATCTTCTCCTAAAACATAAGCTATATCCCAAACAGGTACTAAATCATACTTGCTATTATTTGCTTTATTTAAGTATCTTAAGATTTTTATTAGATTTTCGTATTCTTCTCCATTAGATTTTTGTGTTGTACTTAAAGAAGCTGATATTTGTTTAATTAGTTCGTCATTTTGCTTTTTAAGAGGAGATTCTTCTTTCTTTTCTGGTTCTTTTACAAGATGAAGAAATGGTAGTTTTGGTAATAATTCTTTTACAGCATCTACTTGATGAGGGTTTACACATAAAGTATTATCAACCGATACAATATTATCTTTTTCATTTACGTTTTCAATAATTCTTAATAGAATGTATAAATTATCATAAGTTTCTTTATCTTTGGCTAAAATAGATGACCCATCTAAACCAAATTCTGTTTTAGTACCAAATCTTGTATTTAAATAACTTTGTCTTAAAAATTCCATTTCATCTAAAAGAGATTCTTTTACTTTATCATTTACTTTGGTTTTTATTTCAGCAATAGCATTTCTAATAATTATTTCATTATCTGATAGAGTTTTTATTGAATTTTGTAAACTAGTGATTTCTTCCCAAGATGATGGAGAAATATTTTTACTATTTAATTCACTTAAAGCCTTATTATATTTTTCACGGTCTTGATGATTGATATAAATACTTTTATTTAATGCATCTAATCTTGCAAGTTCCCCTTTGTTTGCTTCATAAATTTCATAAGCTAAAGATAATGTATGTTCCCCAAGTTCATGAGCTATTTCATCACTTAACTCATAGTAAACATCTTTTAAATAGTCTTCATTATTTACTATTACATTATATTTTGCTTGATAATAAAATCTAGCATTGGCTTTAAATTCATCAACTCGTCCTTTTTTTACAAATATTCTCGTTTTTGGTATTACCTCAAGCTCACTATTATCTAAATTATTAGCTTCTTTAATTATTTCTAAAAGTGTTTGTTTAAACATATCTTCATTCATTCTAGTATCCCTACTTTCACACCAAACATTTATAAATCTATATCATTATAACATAAATATTAGTGTTAAGCAATTGTGTTTTTGCTATTTTTGTGTTATCATATTGAAGAGTAGAAAGAGGTTATATATGAATCCAAATATATTTAGAGAATATGATATTCGTGGTGTTTATCCAAAAGAAATAAATGAGACGGTTGCTTATACTATTGGTAGAAGTTATGGTAGCTATTTAAGAGAAAAGTTAAATCAAACTACTTGTATTGTGTCTTATGATAATCGTATATCTTCTCCTAGTATTGCTGCTTATTTAACAAAAGGAATAACTGATAGTGGTCTAAATGTTTATAATTATGGACTTACAACTACACCAATGCATTATTATGCCCGTTTTATTCATAATCTTTTTGGTATTATGGTTACAGCTAGTCATAATCCAAAAGATGATAATGGCTTTAAATTTTCTTTTGATAATCTTGCTAATGCTCGAGGAGAAATGATAGAAGATTTTAAAAATTATACTTTTGCTGGACAATTTTTATCTGGAAATGGGACTGTATCTAGTGGTAATATTACAGATAAATATATTGAATATTTAAGATATGGTGTAGAGTTTGGCAGAAGAAAAAGAAAAGTAGTGCTTGATTTAGGTAATGGTACAACTTCTATTATTGCAAGAAAAATATTTGAAAAAGTTAATGTTGATTTTGATATTCTTTTTGAAGAAAGCGATGGTAATTTCCCTAATCATCATCCAGATCCAAATGTGGAAGCTAATTTAGAAGCATTAAAAAAAGAAGTTCTAGCTAAAAAAGCTGATTTGGGGCTTGCTTTTGATGGTGATGGTGATAGAGTTGGTATTATTAACGAACGTGGTGAGGTAGTTTTAAGTGACCATTATATGATACTTATTATTCGGGATATTATTAGTAAAGTTAAAAATAAAACTTTTCTCTTTGATGTAAAATGTTCAAAAGCCTTAGAAGATGAAATAAAAAGATTAGGAGGAATTCCTGTTTGCTATAAGTCTGGAGCTAGTTATACGCAGGCTAAAGTAAAAGAAGATGATATGCCTTTTGGTGGAGAATATTCAGGTCATTTCTTCTTCCGTGATAAAATTACAGATGTTGGAAGTGGAATTTATGCAGGATTAAGACTCATTGAAATTCTTTCAAAAACAAATAAAAGTCTCAGTGAACTTTTAGCAGATATTCCTAAATATTATAGTACTCCAGAAATTAAATTTTCTTGTCCTGATGATAAAAAGTTTGATGTTATAAAGAAAATTAAAGAGTTTTGTGAGACGCAAAAGTGGTCTTTAAATACTATTGATGGAGTTAGAGCTAATTTTAAGACGGGATGGGCTTTAGTTAGAGCTAGTAATACGGGTCCAAATATTACTATGCGTTGTGAAGCAACAGATGAAGCTGGTTTAAAAAATTTACAAACAATATTTACAAATCTTGTTAATACTTTTAATAAATAGAGGAAAATTCCTCTTTTTTTGTTTAAAATTCTTTTTTCTTGTCATACTAAATATGGGAGGTATTATGACACAAAAAGAATTATTATATGTTGAAGATGCTATAGCTCATGAAGTAAATACGTCATCTATTATTGAACAAACCATTTTATTACTTACTGATAAAAATTTAAAAGCTTTCATGAAAAATGAATTAAAGAAACATCAAATGATTAAAACTAAGCTAATGAATTTACTTATGGAGGCTTCAAAATGACAGATCAACTTTTAATGGAAAATATGCTTTTACTTTTAAAAAGTAATATGGAGGTTTATGTTCATGGAACATTAGAGGCTTCTAATAAATTAGTACATGATAAACTATGTTTCGGCTTAGAAGAAACATTAAAACTTCAACATCAATTATATTCTAAAATGACAGAATATGGTTGGTATCAAATTAAAAATGTTGATGCTAAAACTATTAAAGATACTTTAAAAAAGTTAAAACAAAAGAAATAGACGAAGTAATTCGCCTATTC
>CANUCD010000076.1 GCA_947856335.1 uncultured Bacilli bacterium
TGATTTACCTGTTTTTTTATGAATCTCATTTATCTTTTTAAACATATTTTTATAATTCATTTTCATAACTCGTGCCACTAAATATTTAACTTTTACCATATTATCACTCTTTCTATTATTATTATAACATGAAATATCTATTTTCTTAATAAAAAAAGAAGCTTTTACACCTCTTAATTATTTTCTTTTAATATTTCCATTGCTCTATGCATTTTCATGTCGTATTTAACAACTTCAAGTGAACCATAGGCATTTAATAATTCATCTTTAGTAATACCATAATTATTAGCCATCTCTTGAGCTCTTTTCTCTACTTCTTCACTAGTAAAATCTATATTCTCATTTTGGGCAATTTCTTCTAATAAGTAACGATATTTAATTCTCTTTGTAGCTTCCGGTTCCATTTGTTCATGAAGTTTTTCATGAGTCATACCAGTAATTCTCATATAATCATCAAGTTTAATTCCTTGCATTTTAAGTTGTTCTTCAAATTGATGAATCATACGATGTACTTCATCACTAATAATTTCTGGGTTAATATCCACTTTCATATTACTACTTGCTTTATCCATACATTTTTCTAAAAATTCATCTTCAATCTCGGCTGTTTTACGCTCTAGTAATACTTTTTCTACTTCTTTATAAAATTCTTCTTCAGACTTCATATTTTCATAGCCTAAATCTTGATAAAACTCTTCATTTAACTTAGGGACAATTCTTTCTTTAATCTCTCTTAAAGTAACATTAAATTTCACTTCTTTACCCTTTAAATCTGCTACATAATCATCAGGGAATTGCAAATTTAATTCTTTTACATCTCCAACTTTCATTCCAACGATTCCCTCTTCAAACCCAGGAATAAATGTATGACTGCCAATTTCTAATGGATAATTTTCACCTTTTCCACCCTCTAAAGCCTTATTATCAACAAATCCCTCAAAATCAATAACAGCCGTATTGCCAACTTCTACTACTCCCTTTTCTTTAGGAACAATTTCTGCATATTCATCTTGAATCCTTTTTACTTCACCATCTATTTCTTCTTTTGTTACTTTAGCTTTTTCTTTCTTAAGTCCTAAGTTTTTATACTCACCCAAAGTAATTTCTGGTCTACTAATTATTGTAAACATAAAAGTAACTTTATTTTCGTTAATTTCTTTAATATCAAGTTTTGGTTCTACAACTGGCATACTCTTAGCTTCTTCTAAAGCTTTTTGATATGCTTCATCCATAACGATATCTACAGCATCCATAAATAAAGATTCTAACCCAAAGTTTTTAATATAAATATCTTTAGGAGCAGCTCCCTTTCTAAAACCATCAATTTTTACTTCTTTATTTTTCTTTTTAAAAGATTTATCAAGAGCTTTTTGCCAATCTTCGCCCTCAATAGTAATTGTAACTTCTTTTATATTTTTCATTATTTACATCCTTTCAAACTGCTACTATTATAACTTAATTTATCTTATTTTACAAGCAAAACTTACCTATATAACTATATTTTTGTTTTTTAAAACTAGATTAAAAAAGCTAGTAAATTATTAAATTTATCAGCAAATATAAAGACAATAGCCATACTTGCAACTAAAAATGGTCCAAATGGTACTTCACTATCTTTATTAAACAAAATAGCTCCTAAAGCATAAGGCATAGCAATTAAACTAGATAAAATAATTGCTACAAGCCCAAGTTTTAAACCAAGTATAATCCCAATAATAAAAGATAATTTAATATCTCCTCCTCCTAAAGCTTCTCTTTTAAAGATTTTCTTCCCAATTAAACCAATCCCTAACATAAGAACAAATAATACTAACCCACTAAGTAAACTAAGTCCCATAGAAGTAAATCCAAAGAAAACTATTCTTAATATTATTAGTAATATAGTAGCTATAATAAGAGGACTATCCAAAATAATCATATATTTAAAGTCTGTTAAAAAAATAATAAGTACTAAAGCACAAATAATAAGTGAAAGAAAAAACTCATAACTAATACCAAAACTATAATAGCTAATCAAAAACACTAATGCATTTACTACCCCAATAAATAGATTAAGTATCCAAGAATTAGCTTCTTTTTCTTTAATATTAGGAATACGAATTGGTAATTTCTCTGCTACAAAAGCATATAAAAGCCCTAAGATAAAACCTAATAAAAATAAAACAATTATCATATATTCACCTATCCTATTTGTCCATATAAACTAAACATTGGAATAACTACTGCAAGTATTACTACCCCAACAATTAAAGCTAATACAACTATCATAATTGGTTCTAGAAAACTCTTTAAATTAGTAACTCTTGATTTATGTAAATCATTAAAATAACTAGCTACTTTCTCCATCATAAGTGATAACTCACCAGTAGTTTCTCCCGTTACTATCATATAATAACAAGCATCTGGAATACACCATTTATGATAAAATGATTTACTTATCTTTTCTCCTCTAGCAATATTATGAATAGTTTCTAACATAATATCTTTATATATCTCATTATTAGTTATATTAGATAATATCTCCATACTATTAGTAATATAAACACTATTTCTAAGTAAACTAGCAAATGTTTTCGTAAATAAAGTTAATTCATGATAAATAATAATTTTACCAAAGAATGGAATACGCATACCAATATTTTGAATAAATCTTCTTGTAAATCTGCTCTTCTTATATAAAAGAAGTAAACTAATAATAACAAGTAAAAGAATAAATAAAATAATATCAATATGCGAAGTAATATATTTACTCATATTTATAATAGTTAAAGTAAACCCACTTACTACAATTCCTGCTTGATCATAAATATGAATAAACTCGGGAATAACATATACCATAATAAAAGTTAAGATCGCAATAGCAAAAACAAGTAAAATAGCAGGATATATAATAGCACTAATCATTTCTTTTCTTGTTTTATCTATTTCTGTATAATAAGATGCCATATCATCTAAAGTTTTAATAATCTCTCCTGTAGCTTCAGCACTTTTAATCATGTTAATTAAAAGAGGTGGAAATATTTTACCTTGGTTTTCTAATGCTGTACTAAAAGATTCTCCTAAAGTAAGTTCATAGCTAATCGCTTGATATAACCTTTTTTTCTTTTTATCACGACTTGCTTGTTCCATCATAATATGAATAGTATCATTTAAAGTTAAACCAGCTTTTAGATAAGTACATACTTGAGTAAGCCAAAAGATTAAATCTTTCATGCTCATTTCTTTTTCATCACTTAAACCAATTTTCTTCAAAAAATTAGCAAACTTAGCTTCTTTTACTTGATAAACATCAATACCCTCATTAGCAAGAAAATTATGTAATGTTATTTTATTAGTAGCACTCATCATTCCTTTTATCTTTTTACCATACTTATTTGTACCATAATAATAGTAATAATCTTTACTTACTTTACGAGAATTTATTTCTTGTTGCATTTCTTTAATAAGTTCTGCTTTTTCTCTGGCAATTCTATTTTTCTCTTCTATAGTAAGAGGAATAACTTCTTCTTCTTTTTCTTCTTTTTGATATATTCTATTATCTTTTTGATGAACATTTTTTCTTTTTCTAAACTCTTTTTCTTCTATTTGATAACGTATAAAATTTGCCCATACATCAAAAAAGACAAACTTAATACCAATGAAAAAGTGTTTAATAAAACTAATAATGAATATAAATGGTGCTAATAATACTTTCATAGCAATCTTCCTATTCTTATAAAATTATATCATATAAATAAACAAATAAAAAGAGCAAAAAGCTCTAAATTAACTGGATATGACAAATGGATTAGAAGAGGTGCCATCTCCACTTGATATAGTAACATCAGCATTAAGATTGATTACTGGGCGCACACCCGGAACAGTCCAATATACGGAGTTGTTGCCGAGGTTGCCATCCGAACCCACATAGAACACGTAAGCATAACCATAGTAGAAGCGAAACGGAGACGTGGTCCAGTAATATTCTCCTGTATATAAGTAAAAACTTGTATTAGCACTTCCTCCAAAACCTCCTGCTAGTACTACTTCATCACTTGTTATTAGTCCTACTGGATATATTAAATCATGATTTCCT
>CANUCD010000077.1 GCA_947856335.1 uncultured Bacilli bacterium
TATTTTATATGCTCTAAATTATGTGCTTCATCATTTTTTTCATAACTTGGAAAAATATAAGTTTCAATATATTCTTTTAAATCTTTATTTATCATCAATTTACCTCAATAGATATATCAAAATCCATTACTCTATTTTCATGAATAATCCATTTATTTTGTTTATCATCGATAATAGTATAAATATTTTCTTCTCCACTAGATTCACTAGAATAGCTAAATATTTTAGAAGATATTTTTTCATATAATTGGAAAGACTCATCTATAAATTTTTTTTCACTACCATAGTGCTTCTTAAATGATGAAGATAATAATTTATAAGCTTCACTAGGATTATCAATTAAGAAATTAACAAAAATTGCCATATAATTAGATAACTTAGATTGAACTGATACACTTACTCCCTCAAAAGTTAAATCACTATCTAATTTTCTTTCTGTCATTTCATAATCTTGAGCAAAACTAAATATATTGTCTGTTTTAATAGGTTTTAAAACATAATGATAATCATTATCAACTATAATTACAAATTGTACATCTAAAAAAAATGTATAATCATCTCCCATAACTGAATTACCACTTAAAGATCCATCAACAAAATAATAAGTTACAGAACTATTAGGATTATAATATATTTCATAAGCAAGATAATTAGCAATCCCAACATTTTGAATAAAAGAATATAAATTATTTGCTTGAATCATATTTTCTTCTTTATATATGGGATCTAACATTTCTAATATTTTAGAAGTATCTTCATTAAAAATAGCATTATAATAATCATTGATAATTTTTTGAACCCCAAAATATACAGCTTCATCTTCTAATAGTGCTATATCATCACGAAACACATCATCATCTATATCTGGATTATTTGGATTTATAGGCACATCTTCTTCATTATCATTATTTAAACTAAGAATATAAGCCAAAACTGCTATTACAATCAAAATAATTCCAATAATAATCAATATCTTCTTTTTAGCTTTTTCCATAACTCCTCCTAATTACTACATCCATTTTGAACATACTCTAAATATGTACTAGCATTCGCACTTGCTCTTGCTGGACAAGTAGTCTCTTCATTACTAGGACTTTCAAAATTTTGACAGAAAATATTTGCTACATCATAAGCTGAATAATTACCAGTAATATACTTATACGTAAGTTTATAAGAATCATAACTTAATTCCTGCAACAAATAATCAAGTTGAACACTAAGAGATGATATAGATTTATTTTGTTCTTTTGCTAAATCATATAATCCTGCCTTACGATTAGATGAAGTCCACTGAATAAGTCCATATCCAGCACGGTCATTTATAAATTTATCTCTTGGATAAGCTCCCGAATCTACTCCACTAGTATAAAGAGTATCACTTCCAAAACCACTTATTTCTGGGTGAACACAAAAACCATAATCTTTGCCATTTATTTTACAACATGCATCCTCTTCATAACAATTTTCTAGATTATTTGTTTTAAATCCTCCCTCAGCAGATATATTAACTAACATACCTGCAACAGCATTTTCTGAAAATCCACTATTTAACAATGCATGACATATAGCTTCTTTATTTTCTTCTGGAGTAGATGCACTATCATCTATGTTTCCTAAATTAAATGATTGTACAGGTCTTGGGTTTTCTGGATCAACATAATCAAGTGGATCTACCTTTGTATTATTGATACGTATTTCAAAGTGTAAGTGAGGTCCTGTAGAACGTCCTGTATTACCTGAATAACCAATAATTTGTCCTTGATTTACACTATCTCCTTCTTCTACTAACACTTCCTTTAAATGTGCATATAATGATTCTATTTCCCCATCATGAGTAACTCTAATATAATTACCATAACCACCACCACAGCTATGATCTCCTACACTACAACCAGTATTCGTAAAACTAATTGTTCCAGATTTCGTAGCAATAACTGGTGTATTTTCGCTAACCCCAATATCTATAGCACCATGTCCCTTTACATACCCCTCAATTGGATCATTTCTTGGTCCAAAATAAGAAGTAATCCTAGTTGATACTGGATCTCCTCCATAAATATTACCTGAGGTTGCCTCATTACTACCAATTGGCCACCAATAAGCATCATTTTCTGTTAACGTATAATAAGCACAATAAGTAGTTAAATTATATAACTGATAATCTGCATTTAAACTACCATCTAGCTTACTCATAATAATAGAGTATATATCTTGATAATCACTACTACTATAATGAATACCATCACTTGCCTCAATATCATCTTCTCTATATCCTAAATCAATAAAAAATAAATTACTTAAACCAGAAGAACTAATCAAACTAGCCATTGTACTATTAAAATTATCTATATCTTCATTTTTAACATTTTCAGATAAACTATCAATAACTGGTCCAACAGAAACAATATATATATTATGATTACTCCACTCTTCTGATGCTAAATCCTCATATTCTTCATAATAAGAATTAACATTACTTATATCATTAACTCCAAGCCATATAACAATATTATAATCCGTATTATCTTTCATAAGATTATTTATACCATTTATTCCTCCACTAGTTGCATTAGTATTATAATTAGAAAAATTACCATTACCTATAAGCCAGTTATAACCTAACGCTTCACCATAAATAGTATTACTATCATTGATTACTCCAGCAAGTTGCATTCCCCTTGTTCTAGAATCTCCTAAAAACAAAGTATCTCTATAAACATTTCCCTCATCACTTGCTTCTTCACTAGTATTATAAAATTTATTTAATATTTGTGAATAAGTATTTCCTGATGCTGCTAAAGCTTCAAATTCTTCTAAAACCTCATTATTAAACTCTAACACATTAGCACTCGATAAATTACTAATTGTAGAACGATACGAAGAAGAAACATATAAGTATCCACTAATATCATCATATAAATTCTCAATATGACTTAAATCATTACTACTTGCCATAAGCATCCATAATTGATCCTCTTCTTCACTATTTTGATAATCACTATAAACATCACAAATACGTATATCAACATTTTTATTACTACTATTATAATTACCATATCCAAGTATATTTGTTTTTAAAACAATCATCAAAGCTTTTAGTGTCTCATCAGAATAATTGCTAGATAATGAATAAGCATGAGCAAGTCTAATAACAAGTTCATCAATATTATAAGAACCAAGTACTACACTTTCACTAGAACTTAAATAACAATTAGTTACATTTACTTTAGTCTCATTATAATTACAAGCACTATCCATATATCCCATTGTTTGATTTTCTTCTGAAAACCCACCAAATATAATAAGTAAAATTAGGAATAAAAAGATAGCTCCTCCCCCACCTAAAATAATAGGCACTTTATATCGTTCCCAAATAAACTGAAATATTTTCCCACCTACGTCTTGTTCAGCAGAAGAAGAATTATCTTTATTTTCCTCATCATTTGCCTCTTCTAATCCCTCATTGGTCATTTCTGGATTATTTTGTGGTATTTCTTCTTCACTAGGTAAATTACTATCACCTAAAGAAGTATCAGTACTATTAGATGCACCATCATCTATGGGTTGCGTCATATTTCTATTAAAAGTCGTATTTTTATGAACCTCTACTGGCAAAGGATTAGAATTACTAGTGCCTCTTTTAGCCATAGAAGCTCCTGTTTCTTTAGATAAAGAAGCTCCTGCTCCACCAGAAGTCTTACTTCCAATTAAACTTATTGCTTCATTAGCAACGTCCGTAACACCAGAATCATTTAAAGCCTTAGTTGCTTTTTTAACTCCTGGTATTTTATCGGCTGTTTTAGCTACTTCATCAGTTGCTTTATCAAGAGTATCTCCAACAACAGGTACGCTTTTAGCTGCATCATAAGCCATTCCCCCAACTCCAGGGGCAAAATATTCAGCAGCACCTTTAGCAGCTGTATCAACTACCTTTTT
>CANUCD010000078.1 GCA_947856335.1 uncultured Bacilli bacterium
CGACTTGAATCACTTTTTTTCTATCAAAACGTTTCACATCAATTGTAACACTACACACAATCAAATATCATTATCAATATTATCTTGTTATCTAACCTCTTTTATTGTATAATTATTTTAAAGTAGGTGAAGTATTTGAGAACATTTGATTTTGAAAATGAAAGTATTGTCGAAATAGTTCAAGATATTATTATAGATGCAATAAAAAAGAAAGCATCAGACATTCATTTTGATCCCACAGAAGAATGTTTAATGGTTCGTATCCGTATTGATGGCGAATTACAAGATTATACTAAAATACCTAATATCTTGAAAAAAAATGTTGTTACAAGAATAAAAATTATTAGTGGAATGAATATTACAGAGACTAGAATGCCTCAAGATGGTGCTATAAAAAAGACAATTGATAAAATGAATCTAGATTTACGTGTTTCTTCTCTTCCTTGTGTAAATGGCGAAAAAATGGTTATTCGTATTTTAGATTATAGTATGAGCTTAAATGGACTTGAAAATCTAGGCTTTAGTGAAACTAACCTAAATAGACTCTTGCAAATGATTCAAAAACCAAACGGACTTATCTTAGTAACGGGTGCTACAGGTACAGGAAAATCTACTACAGTTTATGCTTTACTTCAAAAACTAAACACTAAAGAAAGAAACATTATTACTGTAGAAGACCCTGTAGAAATGAAAATTGAAAATATCAATCAAGTACAAGTTCTAAGTGAGATAGGAAGAAACTTCTCTCATACTTTACGTAGTATTTTAAGACAAGACCCCGATATCATAATGATTGGTGAAATTAGAGATAATGAAACAGCTCGTATTGCCGTTCGTGCAAGTATTACTGGTCATTTAGTTTTATCTACAGTTCATACCAATAACTCTCTAACAACTATCGAAAGACTAATTGATATGGAAGTAGAAAGATACTTACTAGGAAGTGCTCTAACAGGAATAATTAGTCAAAAATTAGTCAAAAAACTTTGTCCTAAATGCCGAGGAACTAGACCTACTACTGCATATGAAAAAAAGCTAATTAAAAAACATTTAGGAATTCAAGTAAATGAAGTATACATTCCCGTTGGCTGTAAAGAGTGTAATCACGGTTTTAAAGGAAGAATTGCTATTCACGAAGTTTTATCAATTAACGAAGACATTAGAGAAGCAATTACAACCAATGTAGAAAGAAAAAAATTAAAAGACTTAGTTTATCATGCTAAAGAAGACATTACAACTATGTTTGAAGATGGACTTTTAAAAGTCGTAGAAGGCTTAACAAGTATGGAAGAAATAATGAAAACAATAGATATCGCTGATGAAGATGAGTTAATAATTGATAAAAAGGACTAAATTTTAGCCCTTTTTTTAAATATCTTTTTTATAACTTTTGCAATATAATTTACTATTAAGATAATTATATATTGAAAAAATAAATATAAAAGCATAATTTTATAAGTAATAACAAGTTCATTCGTAACATAATAATAAATAAATGGTAAAAGAATAATTATCATAATTAAAAATATTTGAATACTATTTTTCTTCCAAAAATTATCAACCCATTTATTTTTAGTCTCATAAAAGAAACTAACAAATAAATAAAAACACATAATCGCAAACAAATATTTATCAACAAAATCTTTATCAAAAGAAGCAAAATACCAAAAACAAATAATTAAAAGTAAAGTATCTAAACGAAATATCTTAAATATATTTTTACATAAATACTTTAGAGAAAAACTTTGAGCAGCTTCATTATTAAGATTATTTAAAAGACTAACTATAATTATTAAAATCCAAGGAATAAATGTAATTGCTGTAATATATTTTTCTAATTCCATATATTCTCCTTTCCATATAAACATCCACAATAATCTTGACGATATAAATCATATTTTTTACTTAATTCAATACTTTTTTTATAACCATCTTGTTTTTTAAAATCACCATATATAAAAGGAATATTGCACTCTTTACTAACAGCCTCTCCCATTTTATTTATTACTTCACTATTTTTATGAGGACTAACAGTTAGAGTCGTCCCAAAATAATCAAAATTATTTTCTTTAGCTGTTAAAGCTGTTTTTTTAAGTCGCAAATAAAAGCATTTGCTACATCTAGCTCCTCCTTCTTTTTCTTTTTCTAAACCTCTAGCTATATCCTTAAAAGATAAATTATCATAATCACAATCTAAAAATGAAACAGATACTTCCTTATTTTCTTTTATAAAACGTATTTGCTCTTGTTTTCGATGCTGATATTCTTCTTCAGGTTCAATATTAGGATTATAATAATAAACAGTAATATCAAAATAATCTTTTAAATAAGAAATAACCCAAGTAGAGCATGGACCACAACAACTATGTAACAAAAGTTTAGGCTTCATATCTAATGTACTTATCAATTCATTCAATTTATTCTGATAATTCGGCTTCATTTTCTACTTCATCCCCCATCTCATCATTATCATTACTTCCAAAAGCTTCAAATATAATATTATCAGCATTATAACTATCTAAATATATTGTCCCTTTTAAATCACCAATTGTTGCAAATATTTCTTCATAATCGTTTAATCTTCCTAAATTGATAATATTTACATATACATGATTTGTATCATTCATTCTAAGTAAAAAACGATATTCATCTATCATGATATCTTCACTCATATCTGGACTATATTCAATTTCGTTAATCATTTTAATTATGTCTTCATCAATTTCTTGTAAAGCATCTATAAAATCATTTAAAATATCTGTTGGTACATAATTGATTAAAGTAGGTATTCCTAAAATAGTATGATTATCAATTTCTTTTGTACTACTCAAAACAACCTTATTAGTATTTCTATTATAAAAAAGAGGTATTTCTTCTTGTATTTCAATAGTTAACTTTCCTGTTAAAGTTTTCTTAATCGTTACATCACGAACTAAATCAAGTGTTTTTATCTTCTTAATTAAATCTTTTTTACTTATTTTTAATATAGCTGGATAATCTTTAATACCTGCAACATCAATAATATCATTATCACTTAATAGTTTTGTTCCTGTAATATAAATGTTTTTAATTGGTAGTGTAAAAAGAGTATATAAAAGCATTCCTATTACATATAAAACTAGTAATAGAATAATAAAAGCTTTGATATTTAATTTTCTTTTCTTTACCCTTTTTACTTTTTCCATTTTCTACTTCCAATCCATTATTTCTTGTTCTAAAACTAAATCTACACCAAAGTTTTCTTTTACTTCAGTATGAACTAATTTTATCAAATTTTTAATATCTTGACTAGTAGCACTTCCTGTATTGACAATAAAATTAGCATGTTTATTAGAAACCATTGCCCCACCTATACATTTACCTTTAAGTCCCGAAGCTTCAATTAGTCTTCCTGCATGGTCATTATCTGGATTTCTAAAAACACTACCAGCAGATGGCATATCAAGTGGTTGAGTAGCTAATCTTCTTTCTTTCCTCTCATCAACAAGTTTTAACGACTCTTCTTTACACCCTTTCTCTAATTTAAAAGTACCTTCTAAAACTATCCAATTTTTATTTTTTAACTCAGTATGTCGATATGTATGGTAAATACTTGCTGCATCTATATCTAATATTTCTAAATTCTCATCTAATACTTTAATAGATACTAAATTATCAAATATTTCTTTATTATAAGCTCCAGCAT
>CANUCD010000079.1 GCA_947856335.1 uncultured Bacilli bacterium
GAGGAAATATGAAAAATAATGGTTGTAGTAAATGTGCAAAAACGACATATCAAGGAAGAGCCTATATTGATGAAGAATCAGGACTATTATGTGTAGCACTAGAAGAAAAATATGATAAACCAAAAGGACTCAAAGTATTAGTTCCCTTTGTGTGTACAACTTGTGGAACAACAACATGGAAAACAATAGATACAGTAGAAGACCAACAATAGGTATTCTATTTTTTTCTTTCAATAGAAACTAATTCATTCCCCTGAAAAACAAGTTCAATTATACTAATTCCATCCCAAGCCCCATCAACAATAGCCTTATCTTGATAATTTAATATTAAACGATTATCCAAATTAAATCCTTTACTACACCATTTACTAAGAAGACAAGTTATAGCAACATTATGAGTAAAAAAAGCAACTGTTTTATCAACATTTTTCATGAGTACTTTTCTTAAAAAACGAAGCATTCTTTCTCTTACTTCATCTAAAGATTCTCCCCCCGAAAGCTTATAAGAAAAATCATTTTCCTGTAATTCTTGTATCATTCTAATCTTTTTATCCCCTAAATTACCTATAACTCTTTCTCCAAGTTCTTCACATACTTGCATCTCTACTTCAAGTTTTTTAGCCAAATATTTAGCAGTCCCTATACTCATCACATAAGAAGATGTATAAATAGAGGAAACTTTATTTAAATATGGAATATCAGCTAGCATCTTACTTTCTTTTTCTCCCTCAATACTAAGTAATCTTTTTTCTCTTTTTTCTCTAAGTGATTCATTTGCAGGAAAAAAAACATTCATAGTCAAACTATTGTTAATTAAATATATTGTTGTCATTATCCCACCCTATTCTATTCTTATTATAAAAGAAAAAGATAAAAGAAGCAACTTTTTTTAAATTTACAAATAAAAAAGAATGATATATAATGAATAAGAAAGAAGAATGATTATGTTAAATGTTGTATTATTTGAACCAGAAATACCAGGAAATACAGGAAATATTATGCGCACTTGTGTTGCTACTAACACAACCCTTCATTTAATTAAACCATTAGGTTTCTCACTTGAAGAAAAATATATAAAAAGAAGTGGTGTAAATTACATAGATAAATGTAAATATTTTGTTTATGAAAATATAGATGAATTTTTTGATAAAAACAAAGGAGAATACTTTTTCTTTACAAGATATGGGCACATTCCCCATACATCAGTTAATTTTAAAGATATCAAAGAAAATATTTATTTAATATTTGGCAAAGAAAGTACTGGAATACCTAAAGAAGTATTAAAAAACCACTTAGATAGATGCTATCGCATTCCCATGAGTGTAAACGTCCGTGCCCTTAATCTATCAAATAGTGTAGCTATCGGTATTTATGAAGTTTTAAGACAAAAAAATTATGAGGGTCTATTATTTGATGAACCTCATAAAAGTATTACATACCTAGAAGACTAATGAATTCTAACATATAAAGCAACTGCACAAACAAATAACAAAACAAGTAAAAGAATAATAATAATAGTATTATTTAAGTTATTTCTTCTTTTTAATTGCAATAATCTCTTTTCATTTACATTTTTCTCATCCATATTATCTACCTCATCCTAATTATATAATAATTTATCTTATTTTTGTCAATGAATAATTGATTTATGTAAATAAATTGTAAACAAAAAGTTATTATAGACAAACAAATAAAAAAATAGTATAATACTAAGTATCAAAGAACTTTTATTGTTTATTTTTGAAAGGAAGATTATATGAAAAATAATAGTAATATTACGTCTATTTTTGCATTAGGTGGATTAGGCGAAGTTGGAAAAAATATGTATGTTGTATGTCACAATGAAGAAATTATTATTGTTGATGCAGGTGTTATGTTTCCAGAAGATGATTTATTAGGAATAGATTATGTTATTCAAGATATTACTTTTCTAAAACAAAACGAAAGCAAAATCCAAGGATTATTTATTACTCATGGTCATGAAGACCATATTGGAGGAATATCTTTCCTATTAAATAGTGTTAATATTCCTAAAATATATGCATCCAAAATATCTGCTGATTTAATTACCAAAAAACTAATAGACCGTAACATCAATTATGAAAATATCGAAATTGTAACCGAAGAAACAATTATCAAAACTAAATATTTTACAATTGAATTTGTTGGAACTACCCACTCTATACCTGAGTCTTTCGCTCTTGCCATTCACACACCTAATGGTATTATCTTTGAAACTGGCGACTTTAAATTTGATTTAACTCCAATTGGACCAATGGCAGATATTCATAAAATGGCAGAACTAGGAAAAAAAGGTGTAACACTTCTTTTAAGTGATTCAACCAATGCTCTATCAGAGGGATACTCTAAGAGTGAATCAAGTGTTGATGAAGCCTTAGGAGATATTGTACAACGTCATTATGGTCGTGTTATTATTGCTACTTTCGCCTCAAATATATATCGTATTAAACATATTGTTGAAACATGTCGAAAAAATAATCGTAAAATAATCGTATTTGGTCGTTCTATGGAAACTAGTATTGAACTAGCAATGAATAATGGACTTATTGAAGATAAAACAATATTTATTGATAATAACGAAGCGAAAGGTTTAAAGAAAAACGAAATATGTATACTATGTACAGGAACTCAGGGAGAACCTCTAGCAGCTTTATCTAGAATTGCAAATGGTATTCACAAACAAATTACTTTAATGCCTGATGATTTAGTTGTCTTCTCATCATCACCAATCCCTGGAAATGCCGCTAGTATCAATAAAGTTATCAACAAATTATACTTAAAAGGTGTAAAAGTATATACAAATAAAACATTTAATGATGTTCATACATCAGGTCATGCTAAAGAAGAAGAATTAAAATGGATGCTTAGAATTATCAAACCTAAATATTTTATGCCAATGCATGGAGAATATCGAATGTTAAAAAGACACGGAGAAATTGCTACATCCTGTGAAATACCTAAAGAAAATATCTTTATATGTAAAAATGGAGATGTTATAAACATTAAAAATGGTATCGTAACAAGAGGAGAAAGCGTAAAAAGTGGTGATATTTATGTTGATGGTTCACGTATTGGTGATGTTGGAAGTCAAATAATTAAAGACCGTAAACTTATGAGTAGTGATGGTATTTTAGTTACAATTTTAAATATTAACACTCTTACTCGTAAATTACTAATTAAACCAAATGTAACAACTAGAGGCTTCATCATGGTTAATGAAAATCCAGAACTAATTAGTAAAATAGAAAAGAAAATATCGGAAATTGTTAGTCAATTTCTTGCTACTTCTACATATAATTACACTGATTTAAAAAATCAAATTATCCTAGAACTATACCCATTCATAAATGAATTAACAGGACGTCGTCCCATCATTTTACCAGTTATCATGGAAGTAAATCAAGCCTAAAAAGCTTGATTTTTTAAGTTAAAAAAAGAGACTATTTTGCCTCTTCTGTAGCTCTAGTCTCTCTAATAACATTTATTTTTATTGTACCTGGATATTGCATTTCTGCTTCTATTCTATCTTTAATATCTCGAGCAAGTTTATAGCTTTTTGCCTCATCTAC
>CANUCD010000080.1 GCA_947856335.1 uncultured Bacilli bacterium
TTTTTTTTAAATATTTAATAGATATTTTTTATTATACTTTTCTAATGCTTTTATTAAATCATCTTTTTTATTTATAGGAATAAATATAATAAAAGAAGAGAAGTTTGTGGGTATAAAGGCAATAGAGTATTTATTTAATATTATTTTTTCAATAGCATTCCAATATAATTTTATACTTGATATATTATCTATCGTAGTTATTCCCGTTTCATCTATTGTGACTATACTATTTGTTTTTTTAAGAAATTCTTTTAATTTATAATTTGTTTCTATAAATAGATAAATGCTAATTATTAGTGTTGTTAAAAAAATACTTGAGAGTGCTATTAAACTAGGAATAAATAAAAATATTATAAATAAAATACTAGATAAAATTATATATAGTAAGTATATTTTAGATAAAGAATGAGCTTTTATTTTTCTTCTTTTTTTAAAAATATAATAATTACTTGTAATATACATTATTTCTTCATAATAGTTTTTATTTTCATTTATCTTTATTTCCATTTTATTTTCCTCTTTTAAAAAAGATAACTTAGTATAGTTTTGATGCTTCTAGTTTAATTGTTTTAAATATTGTTGTACATTCAGTGTTATTACATAAATCAAAGTATAAATTATCTTTATTGGCAATTACTTCATCTAAATAATCATAGCCATATTCACTTTTATTAGCAGACAAGTCATAACCATTTAAGCTATTGCCAAGAATGGTGTGTTTTTCTTCGTTTTCTAAATAATATATTTGAGCACCTTTTATTTCTTCTTCTGAGTTATAAATATCTGTATAATAATTTAATAAATTCCCCTCGTTATTTTGTATTAAAAATACTTGAACTTGAATAGAATTTAGACCGTCTTCAAGTTCTCCACTAAAGCGATAGCTTGCATTATTATGACTAGGAGATAGAAGCATTCCCAAGAAAGTGGCAATAATAGCAATAGGAATCAACCATATAATATATTTTTTCATATTAAACCTTCTTTCTTAATCATTGTAGCAAATTATTTATTTAAAGTCTATATCTTTGCTTTTTTTCATAAAATTTAGCAGTATTAGTTTACAAATATGTTCTTTTTTGTTATACTATGTAACGAGTATTTATTACTCCTTGCTTAAAATTTATTTTTAAGCCGAATAGACCGTGAGGAGGTGGAATAATGACTAATTATGAAATTATGTTCATTGTAAAAACTACTATGGAAGCTGATAAGATTAAAAGTACTATTGAAGCAATGAAAAAGATTATCACTGATGGTAGTGGTAAAGTAGTTGATACAAAGGATATGGGTGAGAGAAAACTTGCTTATCCAATTAAAAAAGAACTTTCTGGATATTATTATGTACTTAAAGTGTTAATTTCTAAAGAGGGTATTGCTGAGTTTGATCGTCGTGCTTCTATTGATGAAAACATTTTAAGACATTTAATTATTAAGTTAGATGAGGAGTAAAATATGAATAAAGTAATTTTAATAGGTAGATTAGCAAGAGATCCTGAACTTAGAACAACAGCTGGAAATGTTAGTGTTGCTACTTTTTCTTTAGCTGTTAGTCGTCCTTTTAATCCTCAAAATGGAGGAGATGCTGGAGCTGATTTTATAAATTGTGTTGTTTGGAGAAGAACGGCAGAAAATTTAGCTAAGTATTGCCATAAAGGTAGTCAAATAGCAGTTGAAGGCAGAATTCAAACAAGAAATTATACAGCTCAAGATGGTTCAAGACGTTATGTTACAGAGGTTTTAGTTGATAATCTTACCTTTTTAGGGTCAAGAGCAGATAATAATAGTGTTCAAGATATAAATAATACTGTAGGTAATAATTATAGTGCTCCTGTTGATAATTATACAGAAGCTAACACTACTAATATTGAACCTACTGATATATCAGAAGACCCATTTAAAGATTTTGGTGAAGAAATCACTTTAAGTGATGATGATTTACCATTTTAAAGGAGGGAAATAAGATGGCAGAATTTTATCGTAAGAAGAAGAAAATATGTCAAATGTGTGCTGGTAAAAGCGTAGATTATAAAGATGTTATGATTATCAATAAATATATAAATGATAAAGGAAAGATTATGCCAAGACGTATGACTGGAGCTTGTGCAAAACATCAAAGACATATTGCTGAACAAATTAAATATGCAAGATTTATGGCTTTAATACCATTTGTTAAATAATACCAAGAGATTGGTATTTTTTTAATGTTTTAAATATTTGACAGGAAAATTTAGAGAAGTTTTGACAACCTTTGTCGAACGTGTTTAAAAATAAATTCTTTTGTACTATATTAAAGTAGCAAAGGAGAAGTGGATATGTTAAAGGTAGATATGGAATATGAGAAAGGAATATTATATGTTAGATTAAAAGGAATACTTGATAGAAAAGTTTGTTATAAGATAAATAATTATGTTGTTCCTATTATATTAAAACATAAAGTGAAATATTTAGTGTTTAATTTGTATGATTTAGAGGGAATTGATGAAGCTGGACTTGATTCACTTTTAAATGCTAAATGTGCTATTAGAACGAATAAAGGAAAGATATGTTTATGTGAAGTTAGCGATTATTTACGATTAAAAATGAAAAGGCTTAGAATGAGAGTTGCTAGTAATGAACTTGCAGCATATCATTTAATACATATATAATGACTACGAATGAACTTATTGATATTCATATGGGGTTAATAAAGAAAATCGCTAATAAATTTTACAATGTTTCGAGAGAAGATTTAATACAAGTAGGGGTTATTGGTCTTTTAAAAGCATATCAAAATTTTAAAGATGGAAGTGCTAAATTTAGTACATATGCATATCCTTATATATTTGGAGAGATGTATCAGCTAGTATGTAGTAATAAAGATATTAAAGTTAGTAAGGATTTGCTTAAATTATATAAATTGGTTGAAAAAACGAGATATGAACTTGCCCAAAGATTAAAATATATTCCTACTAATGAAGAGATTGCCAAGTTTTTAAATGTTGATTATGATTTAGTATGTGAAGCTATTTGTTCAAGTGAGGCAATGATTCGGTTGGATTGTGAGGCATCAACTTTAAATTATCATGAAGTTATAGCAGATAAACGTGAAAATAATCTTGATTTAAAAATGGATATTGATGATAGTTTTAAGGTTTTAAATAGTGATGAGGCAAGTATTATAAGGGCACGCTATTATGAAGATTTAACTCAAAGTGAAGTAGCTAAAAAGTTAAATATGACTCAAGTTATGGTAAGTAGATATGAAAAAAGAAGTTTAAAGAAAATGAAAATGGCTTTAATGTAATCTTTAGGTTTTCCTAAAGGTTTTTTTGTGATATAATAAATTTAGTTGCTGAAATAGCTCAGTAGGTAGAGCAACGCACTCGTAATGCGTAGGTCGAAGGTTCGATTCCTTTTTTCAGCACCAT
>CANUCD010000081.1 GCA_947856335.1 uncultured Bacilli bacterium
TATCAGCAGATTATCTTTTAGGTAAAATTGATGAAAAAATCATTTTAAAATAATATATACATATATTATATTAGGTGATATATATGTTTGGAAATCCCTATCAAACAGGACTAAGTTTTACTAAAATATTAACAGGTTTATCTAAAACACTTAGTATTGCAAATCAAGTAATCCCCATTTATAAAGAAGCAAAACCTATGATAAATAATGCTAAAACAATACTTGGAGTATTTAAAGATTTTAATAAAACTAATCAAGTTACTACTTCAAAAACTAAAAATATTACCTCCAAAAAAGATACTACAAACACTGTAGTACCTAATCTTCCGAAATTCTTTTTATAATTTTATTTAATTCATAAATATTTTTCATATGTCTTAATCTTTGAAAAATATTTTTTAATGGTATTTTAGCAAGTATTTTTCTTTCTTTATCTTGTAAAAAAAGATAATATTCATGGTTATTTATTTTACCATATTTTAAAGTAAGTCTATTTTCTTTAACTTTATTTCTAGTAACAAGCATTATATCATAATATTTCTTCGCATCATAAATAACTTCTTCTTTTTTTATAAAATATTTACGCTTCAATAATTCTTTTCTTAATTTCGCTAAATCATTATTACTACTAATAATAAACTTTTTTATATTAGATGGAGCAAAATCAATAATATGAAGAACAGTACTTGCCCCAACACCTGCTATTACAACAGTATCTATTTTTTTATTATCAATATTTTTAAAACCATCAGATAAATAAGTATCTATTTTTAAATGAGAAACTTCTATATTTTTTCTCGCAATATTTAAAGCATTTATATTTATATCACTTGCATATACTTCCCTACATAACTGATTTCTTTTTAAATAGATAGCTAAATAAGCATGATCAGTACAAGTATCTAATACTGTATCTTTTTTTTCGACAAAAGAAGCAAGTGCTTTTAACTTATTATTCATACTTTAATCAGATAAAAAGTCTTTAAGCTTTTTAGCTCTAGATGGATGACGTAGTTTTCTTAATGCTTTTGCTTCTATTTGACGAATACGCTCTCTTGTAACATTAAACTTTTTACCTACTTCTTCAAGTGTATGACATGTTCCATCAATAAGACCAAAACGTAACTCTAATACTTCTTGCTCTCTTACTTGAAGAGTCATAAGTACACTTTTTATTTCTTCTTTTAGTATTTCATTAGTTGCATATTCTTCTGGAGACATACTAGATTCATCTTTAATAAAATCTCCTAAATGAGAATCATCTTCTTCTCCTATTGGTGTTTCTAAAGATACAGGTTCTTGACTAATTTTAATAACTTCTCTTACTTTTTCTACACTAATTCCCATTTTTTTAGCAAGTTCTTCTTCACTTGGTTCTCTATTAAGTTCAAGAGTAAGCTGTCTTTGAATACGACTCATCTTATTTATAGTTTCAACCATATGAACAGGAACACGAATAGTTCTAGCTTGATCTGCTAAAGCTCTTGTAATTGCTTGTCTAATCCACCATGTAGCATAAGTAGAAAACTTATACCCTTTATCACTATCAAACTTATCAACAGCTTTCATAAGACCGATATTACCCTCTTGAATTAAATCAAGAAACAATAACCCTCTACCAACATATCTCTTTGCAATACTAACAACTAAACGTAAATTAGATTCAGCAAGTTTATTTTTAGCTACTTCATCTCCAAGAGCAACTTTCTCACTTAATTCTAATTCTTCTTCTGGTGAAAGAAGACTAATACGTCCAATTTCTTTTAAATACATTCTTACTGGATCATTGATATTGATATCTTTAGTAATTTCGCTATCATCTAAAATAACTGGTTCTTCTAAATCTTTTAAGACACTTTCTTCAGTAGCATCTTCTTCTCCCTCAGCAACAACTTGAATATCACTTTCCATTAAAGCATTATAAACTTCATCAAGTGAATCATTATCCATCTCAAGTCCTTTTAAACTTTCGACAATTTGTTCAAATGTAATATATTTTTGCTCTTTACCTAGTTTAATCAATTCTTGTATACGTTCATCAAGTGATTTAATTTCGACAATTTTTTGCGTTTTCTTTACTTCTTCATTATTATTCATTTCCTACACATCCTTTTTTTAATTTTAATAATTTTTCTGCTAATTCCATTTCTTCATTTACATCTGTTGTATTAGCAATTTGCCTTTTAATATTTTTAATTTCTTCTTTAGCCATTTCCCTCTTAGCAGACTTAAGACACTCATTAAATGCTTCATCACTAAACTCTGTTGTTTTATTTGTTTTTATTATTTCCATTGCATCATCATATATGTACTCTTTCTCACTAATAAAAGAAATAAACTGACTAATATCCATCTTTTGATTATTTTTATAAAAATAAATAATCTCATTTACAATATTACGATATACTTTATTACTAAAGTATCCCATTTCTTTTTCCCATATATCAATAAATTTACCATCATTCATCATAAAATAAATTAAATTCTGACAAGCTTTATCTACTCTAGAAATAGGTGTCTTTACAATCTTTTTGGGTAAAGACTTAACTACTACCACTTCTTTATCTTTAGCCACCTCTTTTTTTAATAAATCAAGTGATATTTCATATTCATCACTTATTTTCTTTAAAGTAAGCTCTCTTGTAATCTCATCTGGTATTTTTTTTAAATCTTTAATAATATCTTTAATATAACTAGCTAAATCATCTACTTTCGACAAATCGCGATTTTTCTTAAAATACTTTAATTTAAAATCAAGAAAAGAAAGAGGATTTTCAATATTTTTAATTAAAGCATCTACCCCACGATGAATTATATATTCATCTGGGTCTTTTTCCTCTGCTAACCGAACAACAAAAGGAGTAATTCCCCTATCTTCTAATATAGTTCCATTTTGATATGTCCCAATTTCTCCTGCATTATCATTATCAAGTAGCAAAACAACTTTTGCTTTCATACTCTTAATAATATTTACTTGCTCATCAGTTAAACTTGTCCCCATTAAAGCAACAACATTTTTAATTCCCGAAGAATACATGCGAATAGCATCCATATTCCCCTCGACAATAATTACTTCTTTTCTTTTCTTAATTTCTGTTTTAGCACGATGATAATTAAATAATATTTGTCCCTTTTTAAATATTACAGATTCTTTGGAATTCATATATTTTGCTTGGTCACTATTATCATAAATACGCCCCGTAAAACCAACAACATTTCCCATAATATCATGAATAGGAAACATAATTCGATATTGAAAAATATCATGAAGATAAGAATTATTTTCACTTACTAAACCTAAATTTTGCATTTCTTCTATTGTATAGTTTTTACTACTTAGAAATTGATGCAATGAATAATCTTTACCTAAAGCAAGTCCTAAATCAAA
>CANUCD010000082.1 GCA_947856335.1 uncultured Bacilli bacterium
TTATAAGATAAGAAGATTTAAAAAGGGTGATGAAGAAGAAATTGTATCACTTATTTACCGTACTTTAAGAGAAGTTAATATTAAAGATTATTCTAAAGAGAAGATTGAGGAGATTGTTAAAGAATTTAGTCCTACTATTATTTTAAATAGAGCTAAGAGTTTTCATATGTATGTAGCAGTAGTTTATGATTTAATTGTAGGTGTAGGATCTATTGGTCCATATTGGGATAGTCTAACTGAATATTGTCTTTTAAATTTATATGTTTTACCCGAATATGAAAATATGGGTATTGGTAAAGCTATATTAAATGCTTTAGAGGAAGATGAGTATTTTAAGAGTGCAAAAAGAATTGAGGTATCATCAACAATTAGTGCAGTTTCTTTTTATAAACATATGGGTTATGTTTTTAAAAAGGGTGGGGATAAGTTAGATTTAGAAGGATATTATAAATTAGAAAAGTTTCCTCATAAAAATTAAAATAATTATTTTTATGTCATATTTTGTCGATAAAAACAAATGTTCGAAAAATGCTTGACAAACTTGTTTTTATATATTACAATGGTATTGTGCTAAAGAAAGGAATTACTATATGAAACAAGTCAAGGATGAAAAGAATAAAGATAAAGCACTAGAACAAGTTTTAGCTGATATTGAAAAACAGTTTGGTGCAGGGGCAATAATGAAGTTGGGTAGTGATGAACATACTAAAATTGATGTAACTAGTAGTGGTTCGCTTGCTCTTGATATTGCTTTAGGAGTTGGTGGTTTTCCAAAGGGGCGAATTATTGAAATATATGGACCTGAATCTTCTGGTAAAACAACTATTGCACTGCAAGCTATAGCCGAAGTGCAAAAATTAGGTGGGAGAGCAGCTTTTATTGATGCAGAACACGCATTAGATCCTGTGTATGCTAAGGCTTTGGGAGTAGATATTAACGAATTATTATTATCTCAACCTGATACAGGAGAACAAGCACTAGAAATATGTGAGGCTTTAGTTAGAAGTGAAGCTGTTAATATTGTTGTAATTGATTCTGTTGCAGCTTTAGTTCCTCAAGCAGAAATTGATGGTGAAATGGGAGATTCTCATGTGGGTTTACAAGCAAGACTTATGTCGCAGGCTTTAAGAAAATTATCTGGTACAATCAATAAGACAAAGACAACGGCAATATTTATCAATCAATTAAGAGAGAAAGTAGGAGTTATGTTTGGTAATCCAGAGACAACACCAGGAGGTAGAGCCCTTAAGTTTTATGCTACTATTCGCCTTGATATTAGAAGAGCAGAACAGATTAAACAAGGAGAACAGATTGTAGGTAATAAAACAAATATTAAGGTTGTAAAAAATAAAGTGGCTCCTCCATTTAAGACGGCTACAGTAGATATTATGTATGGTGAGGGGGTATCAAGAGAGGGAGAAATTATTGATATTGCTTCTAGTTTAGATATTTTAGATAAAAGTGGAGCTTGGTATGCTTATAATGGAGAAAAGATTGGTCAAGGAAAAGAAAATGTTAAGGTTTATTTAAAAAATAATCCTCAATTAAGAGATGAGTTAGAAGAAAAAATAAGAGAGCATTATGGATTTAGTGCTACTAAAGGGGAAGATAAAGAATAAAAAAATGGAGTTTAGCGCTCCTTTTTATTTTGGTTAAGACTTAATATTTGTTTTTTTGTTTTATATATTTCTAACTTTTTGTTTAAATTTATTCATTATATAAGTCTTTTTTGAATGCCGGTAATATTATAGCAAATAATTTATTTTATGACAATAAAAGTTTTATTTGAAAATGTATATTTTTTCTTGCTTAAATTTAAAATAAAGATTATAATTGAATTATAGATGATTTTTATCTATGGATAGTAAGGAGATTTTAAAATGGAATTTAACACAATGTCCATTTTAACTCTGATTATTGGATTTTTTGTTGGTTTTCTGGTTATTTTAATTGTTAATGTAATAAAGAATAATCAAAATGAAAATAAAGCTAATAAATTGATTGAAGATGCTAAAAAGGAAGCAGATAAACATAAAAGAGATTCTTTAATGGAACTTAAAGAAGAATCTTATCGTTTAAAACAAGAAACAGATAAAGAAATTAAAGAGAAAAAAGCAGAAATGAAAGATTCGGAAGCAAGACTTTTACAAAGAGAAGCTTCACTTGATAAGAGAGAAGAAATGCTTCAAAAAAGAGATGTTTCATTAGAAGAGAAAGAAAATAATTTATTAGCAAAACAAAAAGAAATACAAGAAAAAGAGCTTAAAATGGATGAAATTTTGAAACAAGAGTTAGCAGAACTTGAAAAAATAGCTAAATTTTCAAAAGAAAAAGCTCATGATTTAATTATGAAGCGAGTAGAAGAAGACATGGCAAGAGAAATTGCTGTGTATATCAAAGAACAGGAAAGAACAGCAAAGTTGGAAGCTCAAAGAGTTGCAAGAGGAATTATTGTTGCTAGTATGGAAAGATATGCTGAAGATGTTGCTAGTGAACAAACTGTTAGTACAATTGATTTACCTAGTGATGAGATGAAAGGGCGTCTAATTGGTAGAGAGGGTAGAAATATTAGAACTATTGAGTCTGTTACTGGTGTTGATTTAATTATTGATGATACCCCAGAAGCTATTGTTATTTCTTCTTTTGATCCACTTAGAAGAGAGATTGCTAAGATTACGATTGAAACGCTTATTCGTGATGGAAGAATTCATCCCTCAAGAATTGAAGAAGTATATGACAAAGTATCACGTGATATTAACACGAAGATTACAGAAATGGGAAATCAAACTATTTATGATTTAGGTATTTCTAAGATGGAACCTGAGTTAATTAACTTAATTGGTAAGCTAAATTATCGAACAAGTTATGGACAAAATGCCTTACAACATTCTCGGGAAGTTGCTCATTTAGCTGGACTTATGGCCTCAGAATTAGGTGTTAATATAACTCTTGCTAAGAGAGCTGGATTATTACATGATATTGGCAAATCTATTGATTTTGAAGTAGAGGGTAGTCATGTGGAAATAGGAGCAGATTTAGCTCGTAAGTATCATGAAGATGAAGTTGTTATCAATGCAATAGAGTCACATCATGGCGATAAAGAGGCGACAAATATTATTTCGGTTTTAGTTGAGATAGCTGATACTTTATCAGCAGCTCGTCCTGGAGCTAGAAATGATTCGATGGAAAATTATATTAAACGTTTAACACAGTTAGAGGAGATTGGTAATTCCTTTGATGGAGTAGAAAAAGCTTTTGCTGTTCAAGCAGGAAGAGAAATTAGAGTAATGGTTAAACCAGATGAGATAGATGAGGCAAAA
>CANUCD010000083.1 GCA_947856335.1 uncultured Bacilli bacterium
TATCACAGTTTTTTAGTTAAAACAACTATAAGTTTTTGGGCACTTAATTTTATATTTGCTCTATTTAAATTGCTAATTTATTTTTATATAAAGAGAATATTATTTCATCAAATTGAAAAAGTATAAAATTATGTTATAATATTTTAGGAGGAATATATTATGAAAGCTAAAGATATCTTAAAAAAATACAACATAAGTGAAGCAACTTTAAGAAATTGGAAAAAATTGAAATATATAGATAATTTAGATGATATTGAGCCTCTAATAATAGATAATATTATAAAAAATAAAGTTAGTAATAGAAGAAATAAAAGAAATTCACTTGTAAGTATTATTCCCGTATCTTATATTGAAGATAAAAGAATTGTTCATATTATTACGGCAATTTTAGAATTAAAAGAAAGATATGATGTTTCTGTTAACGAAGTATTACATGAAGCAATAATAAAAATAATTAAAAATCATCATTTAAATATACCAAGTGATATTGATGTCATTTTAGGGTATAGATGTGTAAATAAAGAGTTTATACGTGAATTTGATAAAATAAAAATAGAATATAGTGAAGATAATGATTTTCTTGGCTGTTTATATATGTCTTTATTATCGATTGGAAAAAAAGATACAAATGGTATATTTTATACACCATTTAAGGTTGTAAACAAAATTATTGAATCCACTAACTTTAAAGGGAAAAATAAAATTATTGATCCTAGTTGTGGAAGTGGTAATTTTTTAATTCAAGCATTCAAGAAAATGAAAACAGAAAAAATTCCAACTAGTTATATTATTGAACATCTATATGGCTTTGATATAGATGCTATTGCAACTTTACTTGCTAAAATAAACTTGTATTTGCTGGATAGAAATATCACTTTTGATGATATAAATGTATATAATTGTGATTTTTTAAATGATGATGTTGATTATAAATTTGATGTTGTTATCGGCAATCCTCCATGGGGTAAAAAGTATACTACTGAAGAAAAGCTGATTTTAAAGGAAAAATATGATTTATCTTTTGCTAAAATGGATTCTTTTGCTCAATTTATTATTAAGGCTTTTGATATACTTAATAATAAAGGAATGTTATGTTTTGTGCTTCCAAGTAGTATACTAAATATTGCTGCACATGAAGATATTAGAAAGTTTTTACTAAAAAACAAAATAGAATACATTAAAAAAATAGGTCGAGAATTTGAAGAAATTGTAACTGATGTAGTAATTATTAAAGTTATTAAATCATCTGGTAAAAATAATATTTGCCTTTATGATAACAAAAAAGTTAGACAAGAAGATTTTTCTACTAATCCTTATAGAAATTTTTTAATTAGCAATAATACTTCTTCCGAAATTATTAAAAAAATTAAAAATTATCCTTCTTTTCATTTAATAGATAATGTTAATTATGCTCTAGGAATTGTTACGGGCAATAACAAAAAATATATATTTAATGAACCTAAAGATGGGACTGAGCCAATAATACTTGGAAAAGATATCAATAAATATATGATGGATTATTCAAAGATTACTAAATTTATTAAATATGAAAAAGAAAAATTTCAGCAAGTGGCATGTGAGGATTTTTATAGAGCTAAAAATAAAATTATATATAAATTTATAGGGAAAAAATTGTGTTTTGCTATTGAATCAAAATCTATGCTGACGATAAATAGTGCAAATGTTATTTGTCTTGGAGATGAGTATGATATTTATTATATAGTAGCTATATTAAATTCAAGAATTACCCAATTGTATTTTGAAGATTTATATGATACATATAAAGTTCTTAAAAATCATATCCAAGCTTTTTATATTCCTGATTTTGATTTGAGAACAAAGAAAAAGATTGCTAATTTAATAAAAAGTGTTAAACCACAAAAGGATTACTTTGAAGATGTCGAAAGTATCATATATAATAGTCTTGGTTTAACAAAAGAAGAAATTATATATTTAAAAAAACGATTTTAACAGCGATTTTTTTGTTTAAATAAATCATATAGTTCTTCGTATGTAAGCCATTTTATTAAATATTTTTCTAGATGATTATTTATTGTTTTATTGTTGATATGGAATTGACCTTCTCCAACATTTCCTCTATGTTGATGAGCTGAGTACATTATTTTATCATCAAGTATAATGTTAGAAGAACTTATTTGGCAAATCATTATTTTATCTTCAAAGAAACAACCATAATATAATATATCAAATTCTTTTGGTTTTATTTGCTGAATATTGCAATCAAACGATATACTTTTTGTTTTTTCATAGGTAAGCATTCTGTTATCAAGATTCGAAGAAATTACTTGTTCTAGCATATTATCAAGTGTTATTTTTTTATCACAACTTCTTAATACTGTAGAAAATTTTACCTCAACTTTTTTATTATCACAGGTTAGTAAATCATATGCTAGAGAATCGGGATTGTTTAAATTATATATCTTTTGAATCATAAGTTCTGCTATTTTGCCAAATCGACGTGTATTTAAAGAAAAAATACCATCTCTAAATTCCTTAATGTTTTCTTTCATTTTGCACCTCATTTATTATACAAATTAAAAATATAAATATGTCTGTTTGTAAATAGGATTATATCATATTTATGTTTGAAAATCTACAATTCAAAACTTTTCTTAAATCATAAATTATACACCTTTTTTGTATTTTTTTCATTTTAAAGAGAAGCAATTTTTATAATAGTTGTTTTTACTATATACCTATATTTTTATAAAATCTGTTACTATTTTATTAATTTTTTACTTAAACAGTATGGAATAACTTCATTTTTCAAAGTATTTGACAAAATATTATTTCCCATAGAGGAATCATACCATTAGTAAATATATGCTTTTTGTCCTGCAGCAAAAGTTTCATTTTTTGTTTTAAAACCACTTTTTGTTATTTGTTTTCTCTTTCTATTTACTTTTTCGGCTTCAAAACAATATTGATATACATTATCTTTTTTCTTATACCAATCATTACATTACTCTCCTTATCTATGATTTACATACAAAATAGAGTATATCTATCTGACATACTCTATTCACTCTTTACTTTATCATCTATTTTACTACTTATTTCTTTTAAAGTTTCTAAATATGCTTTTTCCACTGGACTTATTGTTTTTACTTGATATTTTCTATATTCATTTTTTGCTTTTTCTATCGCTATTTTATGACTAACACTACCTGACCCAACAAGTATTTTTTCACCAGCACTAGATAGGATTGTATCTAACCTCCTAATATAATCTTCCATATACATTGGCTTATGCCT
>CANUCD010000084.1 GCA_947856335.1 uncultured Bacilli bacterium
TAGTTTTCTCATATATTTGTCTAGCATATATTTCTAGTATACAGTATTATTGAATATTTTTCAATAATTTTGTGAATATAAACTGCATTTTTTATATAGTTATTCATAATTTCTTAAAATACACTTAAGAAGAGCCAAGAGAGGTATTTTAAATGAGATTAAAAGATATTAGAGAAGAAAATGATATTAAACAGTTTGCTATTAGTAAATACTTAGAAGTATCGAGAGGAACATACTCATGTTGGGAAATAGAACAAGATTTAATACCTATTAAAAGACTAAATGATTTTTGTACCTACTTTAATTGTAGTATAGATTATGCTCTAGGTTTTACAAACATAAAAAACTATGAACATAATAAAACTACAATAAATATCAATCTAAGTGCTAAAAGATTAAAAGAATGTAGAATAAACAATAAATATACTCAAGATAAATTAGCTAATATCTTATCTATCAATCGTAGTTTAATTAGTAAATATGAAAAAGGTCATACTATTATTAGTACGACTTTCTTAATAGAATATGTAAAACTATTTAAACTATCAAGTGATTATTTATTAGGTAAAATAGATAATAAGATAAGTATTAAAGGAACTATGATACCTACATATAAATAAATTATATAATATCTTCACTACTACTTACATTTAAAGAATAATCACTAAATTCTTTTTTTAAATACTTAGGATAAGCAGCTGCCCCTATCATAGCAGCATTATCTGTACAATAAAGCATTCTAGGTATTAAAAGAGTAGCATCATACTTATGACATAACTTATTCATCTCACTCTTTAAATACTCATTAGCAGACACTCCCCCTGCAACTACTAATCTTTTAATACCAGTATTTTTAAATGCTAACTCTACTTTTCTAACTAATTCATCTATAGCAGCATCCTGAAAAGACTTAGCTAAATCTTCTTTTCTTATTTCCTTTTTTCTCTGTGTTTCATTATGAACTAAATTTATAACAGCACTCTTAAGTCCACTATAACTAAAATTATAAGTATTATCATTAACTGGTATAGGTAAAGAATATGTGTGCACTCCCTCTTTAGCTAACTTTTCTATATTAGGTCCTCCTGGATAAGGAAGTCCTATTACTCTTGCTACTTTATCAAATGCTTCCCCAATAGCATCATCCATCGTCTCTCCAAGTTTTATAAACTTATAATCATCTTCCATAATAAGTAACTCTGTATGTCCCCCACTTACAATAAGTGCCAAAAGAGGAAACTCCATCTTACTCTCTAAATTATTAGCATATATATGCCCAATTAAATGATTAACAGCAATTAAAGGTTTATGATACATCAAAGCTAGTATTTTAGCAGCTTCTACTCCAACCATCAAAGAACCAGTAAGCCCAGGTGCATAAGTAACTGCAATAGCACTCATATCTTCTATCTTCATATGAGCTTTTTCTAAACAATCTTCTAAAACATAAGTAATAGCTTCCGTATGCATTCGACTAGCTATTTCTGGAACTACTCCCCCATATTTAGCATGAGTAAACATTTGTGTAGTAATAGATAAAGATATTACTTCACATCCATTTTTAACAATAGCCATACTTGTCTCATCACAACTAGATTCTATTGCAAGTATATATATATCATTCATAACACACCCCCTACTCACTTTCTCTAGCCATTAAATAAGCATCATCTCCATTAGCATAATAATGCTTTCTTACATTTACTACTTTAAAACCAAACTTATCATATAAATGTAAAGCAGCTTTATTTAATGTATCTACTTCTAATGTAATTATCTTACAATTCTCATCTAATTCACTAAATAAATAATCAATTAAATTAGTTGCTATAAGTCTATTACGATACTCTTCATCTACTACTACACTAAGTATATCACAAGTCTCTTTTAAATCTGTAGCACTAATAAAACCAACAACTTTATCATCCATCTCATAAACATAAATCTTAGAAAATCCATCTTCTAACATCTCATTTAATGAATTAACTTCACTAAAGTTATCATTTAGTAAACTTCCTAATTCATGAATTCTTGGTATATCCCATATTTCTGCTTTCCTAATCATTTTCCACCTCAATCTTCTTAACATAAATAGGTTTAACTTCATGAGGTATAATACTAGGCTTAGCCTTTAAATACTCATAAACTCTATCTAAATCAATTTCATCTTCTATAATAATTTTCTTAGGATAATTTTCTTGCTCTTTATTAGTAAGATAAACATAATCTCCTATACATTCATGATTATTATCAAATGTTCCAATAAATACTCCATTTTTATCTTTAATACCCAGTGTAACACTATAATCATACTTAAGTGCTAAAGCTTCTAAATAAGTAATAGTATGTATAGGAATATCTTTAGTATAACTAATTAGTTTAGCTACTACTACTCCTAAACGTACTCCTGTAAATGAACCAGGACCATTTATTAGTATTATATCACTTAAATCTTCAAAGGATAATCCCTCTAACTTCATTATTTCATCTAATAATGAAACAAAGTAAGTAGAATGTTCCCTATCATCCCGTATAATTTCTCTTTTTATTATCCCATCTACTAGTAAAGCTAAATGTAACTTACTAGAATGTGTATCAATAAATAATGTAACCATAAAAACCTCCTTTAGAGCATAAAATCTCACTTAAAGTGAGATTATAAAACTGCATTACATAATTCTTCGTATCTTTCTCCATGAGGCACAAATACAAGTATTCTTGTATTCTCATCGATAATTTTAAAATTGATATCAAGTCTTTCACTAGGTAGTTTATCTTCGACTAATTCTGCCCACTCTATAATACATATCCCATCTTTATTAAAATAATCTTCAATACCAAAATCTTCATTTTCCTTAATACGATAAACATCCATATGATACATTGGCATCTCACCACTCATATATTCCTTTACAATTGTAAATGTTGGCGATGTAATATTATCATCTATCCCTAAAGAAGCCGCAAAACCCTTAACAAAAACAGTCTTCCCACTTCCAAGATCTCCATTAAGACAAATAACCATTCCCGAAAATTTTTCACTCTCAATATTTTCTGCAAGTGTCAATGTATCTTCCACACTTTTTGATGTATACTTATAATTCATGTTACTCACCTAACGCTATTATAGCAAAATACCACCAACATTTACAACCACTTTTTCCTTAATTTGACAATTTTTAATATCATACAAAAATATATGAGAAAATTCTATTCTTTATTATATTATTAAAACATATTAAAATATAGATGAGGTGTGAAA
>CANUCD010000085.1 GCA_947856335.1 uncultured Bacilli bacterium
TTGCATAGGTACAGCTATCACAATTAACATTCATTATTTAAATATAGAGTTCTTACTAATTATAATTAGTTATTTGATATTACTACTTTTTGTTTTAATAATAGATAAAAAGATTAGTACTAAAGAAAATAAAATATTTCTGAAATTATTAAAGGAAAATAATGAATTCTATTTAAAGATAGAAGATGAAAATAGAATTTTTAAACATAATTTAATAGCAAAGCTTTTAAGCATAAAATCAGTCTCGGATAAAAAAGCTAGAGTGCTAATTGATGATTTTATCAAAGATTTTAATTCTAATATGGATTTTTCAATGCAAATAAAAGATATGCCATATGGTTTGAATGGTATAATTTACGAAAAAGTATATCCATACATTGGAAAACTAAATATTAAAATAAATAATCAAATAGACTTTGATATTTTTAAAAGATTACGACCAAGACGATATAATGTTTTTGTAGAGAAAATGATAATTGCTCTAGATAATGCCATTGAAGCAAGTCTTGAAAGTTATGATAAACTGTTAATAATAGATTTGTACTTCGAAAATAATGAAATTCATTTAGAAATTAAAAATACCTTTGCTTCTAGTATAAGTTTAGAAGATATTGGTAATATAAATTATTCAACTAAAAATAAAGAAAAACCAAAGAGAAGAGGATTAGGTTTGTTTTCAGCATTAAGAGATAATGAGGTATCTATGAAAATAAAAATTATCAATCAACTCTTTATTATTCAAATTATAGCAAAACAAAATCTAGAAGAATCTCAATAAAAAACAGCTTAGTAATTTCTAAACTGTTTTATTTTTTATATTAACTCCTCAGGACATTCTGGTTCATCCCAGAAAAACCACCATGTACGAGCTTGTCCAACTGAAAGTGAAGCAGCTCCACTTAATAAGTTTGCTAACATTTCAAACATTCCTTTCTACCTCCTTTACTCCTAAATTTGTTTAAATTTATATTAAAAAATTTAAACCACTATTCATGTTTCATTTTATAAACTTTATAATTATTAAACTGTGTATTAGTTAAGTAATAAGTAATTGGATTTATAAATACAATTTGCATAATAAGTGCAAATATTAAAGCATTCTTTATAACACAAATATCTGTGAATAAATATATAAAAGTATATAAAATAACTACCAAAACACTAGTTACTTTAGCTTTAATTCTACTCTTTTTTCTAATTAACGGTCTTCTTGGTGTATCAGCAGGTGCAAATAAAACCATAAATAATAAAGCAATCCCAAGTACAGTATAACTAATATAATTAGGAATAGTAATAAATTTAATAATAAATGGTAGCCCATTATAAATAGTTAAAGTAGTAATCCAACATCCTATATTTGTCTTAGCATGCCATCCAAAACTAAAAGTTCTAATTCCTGCATAAAATAAAATCAATAATAATGTTTCTTTAATAGTACTAGTAAATATAGCTATAAAGACAACTACCAAAAACTTTACAATCATACTATAAATACCCTCTAAACCATACTTTAGCTTCTTTATTTTCAAATCATCACATTCTTGATATTTCATAATGAATGATAAAGATTTACAAATAAACTTCTCTTTCATATACTACCTCACTGCGCCTTTAGTATAACTCAATAATATTGAGAATTAAACCTAGTTTGCTCAAAGTAACTTTTCTTATGTTTAAAAACATACAATTTATACAATAATCTAAATTTACTATCTTTTAAAGCAAAATATCATACTATTCACGATTTTTAGTTTCATTTATATAATATTTGTGGTATCTTTTGGTTGGTTTATAACTCAAGGTAAGCATCTAGTGCGGAAGTATATCGAATATTTTCTTGAATTTAAACTTTCTTGTATAACGTACAAGATGGAAGGTGAGGTGTGTGATATGATAGGTAGAGTTAAGTGGTTTAATAATGAAAAAGGCTATGGCTTTATTGAATATGAAGACTTAGAAGATATATTCGTACATTATTCCGCTATAATTAAGGATGGCTACAAAACTTTAAAAGAAGGTGCACTCGTTAGTTTTAAATTGATTGAAACTTCTAAAGGCTTACAAGCAGTAGATGTATGCGAAAAAGAATTAACTACTATCTAATTTAGTAGTTTTTTTCTTCCTAACATGATATAATATGAATAGAAAGTTAGGTGGAATTTATGGAATTAAATATTAGAGGGGATAAAATTACAGTTACAAAATCAATTAAAGATTACATTACTGAAAAAATGGAAAGGCTAAATAAGTATTTTGAAAATGCCGGAAAGATAAAAGCAAGTGTTTTAATTCGTGTAAAAAATAATGAGCAAATTATTGAAGTTACTGTACCAACAAGCAAATTTACTTTAAGAGCAGAAGAAAAACATGCTGACTTATATGCAGCAATTGATTTAGTAATGGATAAACTAGAAAGACAAATTCGTAAAAACAAAACAAGATTAAACGATAGATATAAAAATATTATTCAATTTGAGTTTCCTATCGAAGAAGAAACTGAAGAAGAGGAACAAAAAATTGTTAAAAGAAAAAATATTGATACAAAACCAATGGATGAAGAAGAAGCAATCTTACAAATGGAACTTTTAAATCATGATTTCTTTGTTTTCAAAAACGTAGATGAAGAATGTGTTTCAGTTATGTATAAAAGACGTGATGGAAACTACGGAATTATAAATGTAAAATAGGCTCAAATGAGTCTTTTTTCTTTATTTAATAATATTTTTATACTATGATGATAGTAAATATGGTATAATCTTATTTATGGATGGTGATATAAATGAGTTTTTTAAGAAAATTATTTGATACAGAATATAAAGAATTATCAAAATTCAAAAAAATAGCTGATGAAATTATAGCTTTAGATCCAGTTTATTCTAAACTTACAGATGAAGAGTTAAAAGCTAAAACAGAAGAATTTAAAAAAGAACTTGAAGAGGGAAAAACTCTTGATGACTTAATTGTACCAGCTTTTGCAACAGCAAGAGAAGCAGCTTACCGTGTAATTGGCGAAAAACCATATTATGTGCAAATTCTTGGTGGTTTAGCTCTTCATTTTGGTAATATTGCCGAAATGAAAACTGGTGAAGGTAAAACTTTAACGGAAACCATGCCAACTTATTTGAATGCTTTAACTGGTAAGGGAGTCCATGTTGTTACAGTAAATGAATTCCTTGCCAAACGTGAC
>CANUCD010000086.1 GCA_947856335.1 uncultured Bacilli bacterium
ATTTACTACCCCCTCAAAGTAGCGCGTCTACCAATTCCGCCACTCTTGCATAACTTAATTATAAAGCAAAAGAGAAAAAAAAGAAAGTTTTTTATTATTAACACTTATCGATATCCATAAAAAAAATATGCAAAACACATATCTTTTTATATACCCTAGTTTTCTATACCACTTGTTATAAACTTTAAACCTTGTTTTAAATAATCAAGAAAACTTGCTCTTTCAATATCTTCTTTTACTATAATATCTACTTCATCTAAAATATTACCTTCATCATCAATAATTTCTGCACTACCTACAATTGTACCTCCCTTAATAGGAGCAATTAACTTATCTACCTTTATATTAAAAGAATAATCACTTGCTTTTTTAGTAATACTAAGTATTTCTGTTGCATCTTCCCTCAAATAAACATCAACTTCCTTTTTCTTCCCCTTTTGAACTGGAAGTGTACCAAGTACTTTATCTTTACTATAAATAATATTATTTTTAAATGAATTAAATCCATAAGTTAAAAGCGTTGATGTATCACTACTTCTTGCCTCAGCACTAGATGATTTCATAACTACACTAATTAAACGAAAATTATTTTTCTTAGCTGTTGCTGTAAGACAATATCCTGCCTCTGTTGTATATCCCGTTTTAAGTCCATCTACCCCATCATAAAATCTAACTAACCGATTCGTATTTACAAGCCATATTTGAGAACCATCAGGTTTTGTCAAATAATCTTCATAAATACTTGTATATTTTAATATATCTTCATATTTCAATAATTCTTTAGCCATCACTGCCATATCATATGCAGTCGAATAATGATCTTCATTATCTAACCCATGAGGATTAGCAAAATGTGTATTTTTAAGCCCAAGTTCTTTTGCCTTATCATTCATTAAACCAACAAAAGCATCTACACTTCCACTTATCTTTTCAGCCATTGCCACAACTGCATCATTAGCACTAGATATAGCAATGCACTTTAATAAATCATTTACTAAATATTCTTCCCCTGCTTGTAAAAACACTTGTGAACCACCCATACCACTAGCAGCATCACTAATAAGTACTTTATCTTCATAATCTAAAGAACCATTTTCTATATTTTCCATAATAATAAGCATACTCATAATCTTAGTCATACTAGCCATAGGAAGCCTCTCATCAATATTTTTCTCATATAATATTTTCCCACTTGAAGCATCCATTAAAATAGCACTTTCACTCTTAAGCCCTAGAGAATCTTCTGCATAAACAATAGGAATTAAAACTAAAAACGCAAACAATACTAAGCATATTTTCTTCAAAATTAACACCTCTAGTAAAGTTTACGTTATATAACTATTTTTATGACACTAAAACTCTTTTTAAATACTTAGGTTTTATTGTATAATATTCACTCATACGATATTCAAACGCTTCTAAGAATATCGATATCAAACTTCTTTCCTCAATCGTTGGTGGTCTTCTTTCTTTTGTAATTAAAAGAATAATTTTGTTTAAATGATTAAAGATATCAGGAGCAAAATTTTCAATTAAATGTAAATAACTATGAGCAGTCTGTGATAAAGCTATTCCATTTTCAATTGTCTTTCTAGTAGAAAAGCCTAATAATTTTAAATCTTCTACTTTGATAATATGATGGTATGTTGCTTTATTCATAAATCCTACTTCATAATTAAAGATATCAATATCATCTACTATATAAGTATCATATAGATATCTCATCACTCTTGTTTTACTATCATAATATCTTTGCTTCATATAAACACTCCTATCTCAAGCTTTAGTTATAATAAATTTTTTAGCTAATTGATATTTATCTCTATTTTTAATATAAAAATAGCCTAAGATAGAATAAGTGGTCGCTCCAATAAAATTGACTAACAAGTCTTCCATCGTATCGTTTAATCCGATATCAAGATACCCACCATCAATAATTATAAGTTCTTCATTCTTAGCATTATAAACGACTGTTTTATCAATATCTTTAATAGTTATAGCATGATTTGTTTTATCATCATCAAATGAAACTGATGTTATACTACTAACAACCGTATCTTTTTGCATATCACTAGAAAATATTTTGTCAGCCCCATACTCAAAAAACTCCCAACACACCCCAATAGTCATACTAAAGCAAAACGAAGCTAAAGCTACATAAAAAGGTGATAAATGAATACTTTTGCTATTCTTATTTAGTAAATCAATTAAGGATAATCCAATCGCTGCACATAAAAAGCCATTAAGAGTATGAAGCATTAAATCCCAATTAGATATATACCCATAAAAGTTATAAATTTCTCCTAGTATTTCTGCTGCAAAGATAAAAATATAAATAATAATCTCTAAAGTATTAGGAAGAACTATTTTAAAATGTTTTTGAATAATTGCCGGCAAGATAAGTAAACACAAAGAAAGTACACATAACAAAGCACTATCAATATGACCTAACAAAATCTGTCTAATTAAACACAAAATAACTAAAATACGTAAAATAAAGTAGATTAAAATACTACTCTTTTTCGTTTTCCTGTACTCTTCTTTTAACTCATCAATAATTCTTGCCATTATTCTCCTTTAATAATATCACAAATATTTTCACAATATAATAATAAAGTATTTTGATTATCTTTAAATGTAATTTTATTTAAACCTTTATTATATGTTATTTTATCTATTTCCTCATAATTCAAATCAAATACTACTTCTAGATTCTCGGGAACATCTACTAAACGTGACGATAAAAAATCTATATACTCTAATTCCTTATTAACATCTTTTAATAAAACTATTCTTTTACTTGTCAAAAATAAAGTAAGCACATATTCATTTTCATTTGCTTTTACATGAATGTTTTTAAATATCTTAATTAGTTCTTCATTATCATTACATTTAAAGTTTTTCATTTATTCTCACCTACTATTATTTTAACATACTAAAGAAATATTTTAAAGACCAAATAATACTATATACACTATTTTAAAAAATTAAAAAAACTCGTTTTAAAACGAGATATTTTTTAAATGGTGGCTTTAGCGGGAATTGAACCAGCGACACAAGGATTTTCAGTCCTCTGCTCTACCGACTGA
>CANUCD010000087.1 GCA_947856335.1 uncultured Bacilli bacterium
TTAAATGGATTAGCAACTTAGATGATAGCTTAAAAGAATCAATTAAGCTAGTTAGAAAAACTAGTATGATATCAGAAGTAGTGTCATTTCTAGGAGCTAAAACAAATATAACAACAACTGATAGTAGCATAACTATATATCATTTACTTCCTAATTTAGAGGGAGCAGAAATTGTTATAAGAGAAACTAAAACTAATAAAGAGTGTTATTTAATTATAAAAAATTTAATAGCCACTCTAAAAGAAGAAGTAGTAGTAAAACTAGAAGAACAGTTACTTTTAGCAAGTGCGTCTTTAGAAAAAGAAGACATCTATAGTTTAGATGAAGCGTTAGTGTTACCAGAAGATATTTGGCAAGCTAAAGCAACAATGGAAAAATTATCTACAATAGACATAGGTGAAGATAAATTATATGATGAATATTGTAGAACTTTAAAAAATTTAAGAGCTATCCAGTTTGCTAGAATGAAAAGCTTCAAAGAAGAACAAACACGCATTTTAAGAAAATAAAACAGAAAAGCACGGTAAAACTTGCTTTCTTTAAATTTTACTGCTATAATTTATTCAGGTGGTAGAAATGGCAAAAAAAGAAAAGACAAATAAAATAAAATTAGAAAAAGTACGTAGTGAAGAACAATTAGAAATGATACGCTTTGTTAAAATACTAATAATCGTCATTGTTTTCATCGCTGGTATCTATTTATTCACGAGAATATTTGTAACAAAAGACTTGCTTAATAAAGAAGATGAAACAAAAGAGGTTATTAAAGGAACTGTAAATTATAATATGACTTTAATAGGAGCAATGCTTCAAAAGCCTGAGGAAGAATATTATGTTATGATTTATGATACCCAAAATTTAAGATCAGTATATTATAGTGGACTTATGACAAATTATGAAAAAAATGAAGATGCCCTAAAAATATACTTTGCAAACTTAAATAGCGAGTTCAATAATAAATTTTATGACAAAGAAAATGTAAATCTAGATGTTAAAGATATTTCTGATTTAAAAGTGGGAGATTTAACTCTAATTAAAGTTAAAGACGGTAAAATAGCGAAAACTTATACAGAAGAAGAGGAAATTGCTGAGGAGCTAGCTTATATTGAACCAGAAGAAGATACTGAAAATTAGTATCTTTTTCTTTATATTTTATAAAATTTATGGTATGATTTTATAGTAGAAGGTGAATAAATGAAAAAGAGTAATCATAAATCAGGGTTTAGTTTGCCTTGGGTAATGGGAATTGTTGTAGTAACAAGTATCATATCTGCCCTAACCGCAGGAGTTATTGTCTATAATAATAATAAACTTTCATATAATATGACTTATAAAGATTTAACAAATGATAAAGACTTAAACGAATTTTTAAGTGTATATGCAAATATATTGTCAAGTTACTATGAAGATGTAGACACAGGAAAACTTTTAGATGAAGCAATAGCAGGTATGATGAACTATTTAGGAGATGACTATACAACATATTTAGATGATGAAAGTACCAAAGAACTAATGGATTCACTAAGTGGGGAATATAATGGTATTGGTATATCTATTAGTAATTTAGATAAAAGTGTTGTCAAAGTTTATCCAAACACTCCAGCCATGAAAGCAGGAATTAAAGAAAATGATATTATCATTGGGTTTAATAATATAGATGCAACAGATATGGATGCTCAAGAAATCGTTGATTTAATTAAAAGTTCAAATAGCAAATTTACATTAAAAATACTTAGAGGTAGCGAAACAATATCAGTAACATTAAAAAATGAAACTCTAGTTACTCCTAACATTGATTATAAAATGATTGAAAATACGCATACTGGTTATATTCAAATACAGACTTTTTCGGGAACGCTTGCTAAACAAGTAAAAAATGCTTTAAAAGAATTAGAAAATCACCAAATGACTTCACTTATTATTGATTTAAGAGATAATACAGGTGGTTTTCTAACTGCTGCTCAAGATGTAGCCAATATTTTCTTAGAGAAAGGTAAAAAAATATATGGATTAAATGTTCAAAATGAGACAACGTTTTTCGAGGATAATACAAGTGAGTCTAAAGACTATCCAATTGTCGTGCTAATAAATGAAAATACTGCTTCTGCCTCTGAAATTTTAGCTGCAGCTTTAAAAGAAAGCTATAATGCAATTTTAGTTGGTGAAACATCATTTGGAAAAGGTAAAGTGCAACAGACAATGAAATTAGATGATGGTTCTATGGTAAAATATACATCAGCTTATTGGCTAACACCAAACGGTAATTGTATTGATGGCATTGGTTTAGTTCCAGATTATCATGTGGAAAATGAAGAAAAGACTGATGAACAAGGAAATTTAACGATTATCGACAATGTTTTAAATAAAGGAATAGAGATTTTACAAAAATAACAAGCAGAACAGTTTGTTATTTTTTCTTTTCTTTGTTATAATAGAGCTATGAAAGAAGCCGAGAAAAAAATGAATGAAAAAAACAAAGTGAGGGTAGGCGATAAATTAGCAATACATTGTTATAAACATGATGGCAAATTACATCAGCTTTGTAATGAGGCGATTGTCTTAGATATAGATGACGAAAAAATAGTTGTAGCAAATAATAAGGCAAAACTTACGGAAAGAGATGGTAGAAGTTATCATGCTAAAGAGCCTGCAATATTATTTTTTTATAAAAAACATTGGTTTAATATTATAGGACAATTAAAAAAATATGGTCTATTTTACTATTGCAATATCGCAACACCTTATATTATAGATGGGAAAATTATAAAATATATTGATTACGATTTGGATTTAAGAGTGTTTCCAGATGGTGGATTTAAGATTTTGGACTATAACGAATACAATTATCATAAAAAAATTATGCACTATCCAAAAGAAATCCAATTGATTGTAAAAAGAGAGCTTTCAAGTTTAATAGATATGAAAAAAAGAAAAGAAGGACCATTTAATCGTTATGAAATAAAAAAGTATTATGAAATATATCGAAATATGACAAAATATTTAAAAAAATAAAAACGTACTTAAAA
>CANUCD010000088.1 GCA_947856335.1 uncultured Bacilli bacterium
TTTTCATATATTTAATTAGAAAGTTGAGGAAAATATATGGAAATATTAAAAGTATCTAGTAAATCAAACCCAAGTAAAGTTGCAGGAGCAATAGCTAATATCTTTAGAGAAAAAGGAAATGTAGAAATCCAAACAATTGGAGCAGGTTCTCTTAATCAAGCAATAAAAGGAATAGCTATTGCAAGAGGTTTTGTAGCACCTAGTGGTGATAATTTAGTTGTTATACCAGCTTTTAATGATGTTGTAATTAACGGTGAAGATAAAACAGCAATGAAACTTATTGTTACTAAGAAATAAGGTCAACACAAAGTTGACTTTTTTTAATGTTTTTTTTCTTCTTTACTAGCGTTCTTATCAAAAATATTTTATAATAATAATAGGGTGATACTATGAACGAGATTATATTAGAAGATATTGATGGTAAAAAACAAAAAGCAACTTTTCTATTTACCCATTTTGATTATAATTTTAGTAAAAATTATATTGTTTATTTAATTGATGATGACTTACTAGCTTCTTCATATGAACAAGTAGATGATAAATATATTATCAATAATGATTTGTCAAGTGCTGAATACGATATGATAGATAAAGTAATCGAAGATAAGATGAGGGATAAAAATGAGTAAGTTTTATATAAATGAACAAAATGGTAGAAATTATTATGCTTATCGTTATAGTGAAGATGAAGTAAAGTATATACATTTAAGTAATAAAGACATAACTACTTTTTTATCTAGTCTAACAAATAGACAAATAGTAAATATACGCGATAAAAATACTTATATTGAAGTTTTATTTGATAATAATATGAGTGTTTTAATTGATGATTTAAAAATATTTAATATACATCATGATAATAATGATAAATATTTTAAGCTATTTTTAGAAAAAATAAAAAAACATATAGAAAGAGAAACACTAAAAAAATATAGTGAAACACTTCCATCAAAATACATTCCCAAAGTAAATAGAACCAAGAAGAAGACAAGACCAACAGCTCAAATAATTGCTATGTCACTATCAATTACCATAGGTATATCTGCTATTGCAGGTCTCTTAAATAAAGAAATGCAAAAATCTCAACAATTAGAAGAACAAGAATTTATAGTATATGAACTACCAAACAAAAAAACAGATGAAATAATTGAGACAAACTATGAAATTCCTGATAATACTATTACTTTAGAGTTTGAAAACAGAACAGAAAGTAACCGTGTAAGTACAGAGTTAAGTAAGTTAGAAGAAACAAATCTTTATTTTGGCGAATGTATAGATAAATATAGCATGAGATATGGTCTTCCAAGAGAGCTAATAAGTGCTCAGATAACTCAAGAAAGACCAAATATTGAAAATGGTAAATGTGATAATGTATGTCAAATAACTTATGACTTATTTGTTGGTCAAACAATGACTGTTCCCATTTATGATGAATCGGGTTTTACAGGCGAATATGATACTTTTTTAGTAACGAAAGAATTACTAGATACACCAGATGGAAATATTAAAGTAGGCGTCGCTTATTTAAGAAAATGTGTTGATAAGTTTGATAGTTTGATTTTAGGCTTATTTTCCTATAATCAAGGGGAAAGTGCTCTAGGTATTGCCTGTGAATATTATGGTTTTGATAAAGAAAATTATCTTGGAGATAAAAATGCAATTAAAGCAAGAGATTTAATCAATCGTTACTATGCCGAAAAAGGAAAATCTCATGGCGATTCACTTTATTTAGAGCATGTTTTAAGCTATGTTGACTTAGAATCACGAAATATTTTAGAATATTATATTGGAAATGAAAAAAATAGTGTAGAAATCAATAATACTTTTGTGTATAATAGTGAACTCAAGAGGTGATTTGATGAATAGAATTGTACTTGTAACAGGAGCATCAAAAGGTTTAGGGGCAAGTATAGCTAAACAATTTTTAGACGATGGCGACATTGTTTACATAAACTATCATACTAGCCAAAAAAAAGCTTTATTACTTTCTAAAAAATATTCAAAGGCATATCTAATTAAGTGTGATATTAGAAATGAAAAAGAAGTAAAAAAAATGATTACAACCATAAAAAAACAACATGGCTATTTAGATATCATTATTAACAATGCAGGTATATCTCATGATTCACCTATCCAAGATAAAACATCCCAACTTTTTATGGATACCTTAAAAGTTAATTTAATTGGCTCTTTTTTAGTAAGTAAATATGGAAGTATGATTATGGATAAAGGATGTATTATAAACATTTCTTCTAATAATGGCATAGATGCTTACTACCCAGAAAGTATTGATTATGATGCTTCAAAATCTGCTCTTATTTCTCTAACTCATAACTTAGCCCAAGCTTATGCCCCAAATATTCGCGTAAATGCTATAGCTCCTGGTTGGATAAATACAGATATGACATCAAATCTAGAAAAAAATTTCAAAATAAAAGAAGAAAACAAAATATTACTACAAAGATTTGCTGAACCAGAAGAAATAGCTAAAGTTGTCTTTTTTATAGCTAGTAATGAGGCAAGCTATGTCAATGATAGTATTATTAGAGTAGATGGAGGTTTAAAATGTTAGATAAATTAGTTGAAGAAGCAGAATTATCATGTCAAGATATATTTAAAGAAATAGATAATACCGAAGCTTATTTTAGTAAACTTATTTTAGATGCTTTTCAAGAAGAGAACATTAACGAAAGCCATTTTAATATGACAACAGGTTATGGTTATAATGATTTAGGAAGAGATGCCATCGAAAAAGTATTTGCTCACACCTTAAAAGGAGAGAAAGCTTTAGTTAGAAATCAATTTATCAGTGGTTCTCATGCTTTATCTACTACTCTTTTTGCCATTCTTCGCCCTGGGGATACTCTTTTATCCATAAGTGGGCTTCCTTATGATACTTTACATGAAGTAATAGGAATTAAAGATAACCAAAGTTCTTTAAAAAGTTTTAATATAAATTATGAACAAATAGATTTAATAGATAATAAATTTGATGAGGAAAAAATAT
>CANUCD010000089.1 GCA_947856335.1 uncultured Bacilli bacterium
ATTTTAGTATACTTTTAGTTATTCGTCAAGTATTTTTAACGACGTGAACGCATCATTGCAGCACGAGTTTTAAAAGATTCATCATATTTTATCATCTTTTGCATTTCATCATCATATTTAACTATTTTATTATTAGCTAGAGCAAAAAGTGATGCATCTGTTAAGCCACGTTTTTTTCTAATTACTTCATAAACAACTTTATATATTTTGGAAGTTAATATATTTTGAAGTAATATTTCTTCTGCTTCCTCTAGGGCATTACTTTTGTCATATGAATCAGGTAGCATTCTTATAAAATCTAAAATATGCATATGAAGATATTTATTTAGTTCTATCTCTTCTTCTTTGGTCATATTTGAATCAAATACAAATTCTTTTATATTACCCATTTCATTTATAATAGCACTATAATTATCTGCTAGTTTAATACATGCTGTTGGATAAAAATTTAGGAAATCTCTTTCTGTTTTATAAAAGGTATTATAATCTTCATATGTAAATCTAAAATCTTCAAGATGGTTTAGGTCATGATGTTTTTCTCTTTTATTTTCCCATAAAATAACACACTTTTTAATTAAATCAGTTAAAAATCCTTCTCCTAAGTCTAAAAACAAATACTTATTATAAAATAACATTAACTCTTCTTCAAAACTCATAAATCGCGTATTTTGACGCATTTTTATTCCTCCGTTTCTACTTCCCTATTTTTTAGGGGTAAATAAGATTATAGCAAAAACAAAGGAAATTGTAAAGGGTTTATTTTGTCAATGATTGTCGGTTTTCTAATAAAAACTCTTGAACATAATTATAATTTTTAAATTCTAAAATATTAAAATAAGCATTACGAAACATTCCTGCTATTACAATAGGATATGAAGTATTTAATGTGTGACATAATTCTTGAAAAGCAACATTATAAATATAAGAAGTAATATATAGTTCTCTTATCTTTTTTATAAGATGGTTTAAATCAATATTTTTGCCTTTATGAACTAGAACGGGTATTATTTGCATAATAGTAAAATTACTGCAAGTATCTTTTTTGTTATCAATTATATATTCGCTAATTTCGCCTTTTAAATTAAATATAACAAAAGTGTTTTCGTCAATCATCCATTTAATTTTTTCTTTATAGTCTAAATATTGCCAGTCTTCTTTATCAAAAAATTTAGTAATATCAATTTTGGTTTCGTCTAAACAAACGGGTTTAGAATAAAGATGATTTATTACTTCTTCTTTGAAATTGGCTCTGTATGCGTTTGCTAATTTTAGACCCAAGATAGTTATGTGCTCTTTTAAATTTTCGTTATTCATGGTTTGTCTCCAATAAAATAGTGACGGGACCATCATTTTCTATATGAACTTTCATATCAGCACCAAATATACCCGTCTTAACAGGAATATATTTTTTTAATTCTTCATTAAATGCATCATATAGTTTTACGGCATCTTCCCCATTTAAAGCAGCAATGTAAGATGGTCTATTTCCTTTTTTGGTATTGGCATATAAAGTAAACTGACTTATAGAAAGTATTTCTCCCCCACTATCTAATACAGATAAGTTCATAATACCAAATTCATCATCAAATATGCGTAAATGAATAATTTTTTGAACCATTTTTTTAATATCTTCTAAAGTATCTTGATGAGTAAATCCGACTAATAAAACCATTCCTCTTTTAATTTCTCCAGATATCTTTTCATCTATAGATACACTACTATGATTACTTCTTTGAACAATTACTCTCATATTCTACTCCTACTTACTTTCCTTACAAATGAAAGCATTTCTAAATCTAAAATAATTCGTTCTAATTCCTCTTTATTCTTTACTTTTACTGTTACTTCATATAAGAAACCGTTGGTATTTTCTTTGGCTTTAAAAGCATCTATGTGAATGTTTCTCTTAGTAAAAGTAGCAATAATATCTGATAGATAACTCTTATCACTATCCGTTTCAATAAATAAATCAGTTAGATATAGTGAATCACTATCTAAGTTCCATTTTACAGTAATAATTCTTTCTTCTTTATCAATAATATTAGGGCAATTTACTTGATGTACAGTAATTCCTTGTCCTTTAGTAATAAACCCGGTTATTTCATCACCTTTAACTGGTTTACAACATTTAGCAAGATTTACTAATAAATCTCCCATACCTGCAACAATAATATCATTTTTATAATTACTGTTTTGTCTTTCGTCTTTGTTTACTTTCTCAATTAGAGCATCTTCAACGTTAGATTTACTTTCTTCGGTTAAATTGATAATATAACCGGCTGTATATCTAAGAGTACCAATCGATAAATAAATATCTTCTAAATCTTTTAATTTTAAATCTTTTAAAATCTTTTTAATATTTTCTTCATTCATGACTTCATTAAAAGCAAGTTTTCTTTTTCTAAGTTCTTTTTCTAAAATATCCTTGCCCTTTTCCGTCATAAATGTTCGCTCTTGTTTACTAAAGAAGGATTTTATTTTGTTTTTAGCTTGGCTTGTTTTAACAAAATTTAACCAATCTTTATTAGGGGTACTGTTAGGATTTGTTTTGATTTTAATAATATCATTATTTTCTAGTTCATGGTTTAGAGGAACAATAACATCATTTACGATGGCACCAACAGTTCTATCGCCGACATCTGAGTGAATTCGGTAAGCAAAATCAACTGGAGTTGAACCTTTAGGAAGTTCCATTACATCACCTTTGGGAGTAAAAACATAAATCATTTCTGCTAACATATCACTAGTAACATCTTTTAAGAAAGCCATATCATCAACATCTTCATGAGTTTCTATTAAGTTACGGAACATCTCTAGTTTTTGCTCCATAATATTTTGAACCTTTTTAGTTCCATGCTCTTTATATGACCAGTGAGAAGCCATACCTTTTTCGGCAAA
>CANUCD010000090.1 GCA_947856335.1 uncultured Bacilli bacterium
AAACCTTAACTGAAACAATGCCTACATATCTAAATGCTTTAACGAAAAGGGTGTTCACATTGTAACTGTAAACGAATTCTTAGCCCGTCGTGACTCAGAATGGATGGGTAATATTTATCGTTTCTTAGGTTTAACAGTAGGTCTTAATTTAAGAGAATTAAGTCCCAAAGAAAAGCAAGAAGCATATAATGCTGATGTTACTTATTCTACTAATAATGAAATCGGATTCGATTATTTAAGAGATAACATGGTTGTTCATGCAGAACAAAGAGTTCAACGTCCTCTAAATTATTGTATTGTGGATGAAGTGGATTCAATTTTAATAGATGAGGCAAGAACCCCACTTATAATATCTGGTGGAAGAATGCAATCTAATAATATGTATATAGATGCTGATAGAGCAGTTAAAAGACTAAAAGAAACAGATGATTTTGTAATAGATGCTAAAACAAAAAGTGTTTCATTAACCGAAGATGGAAGTAAAAAAATAGAAGAAATGTTCCATTTAAAAAATCTATATGATTTAGATAATACAGCATTTGTTCATCATTTAACTCAAGCTCTAAAAGCTAATTATGGGTTTAAAAAAGACGTAGATTATGTTGTAGAAAATGACAAAGTAATAATTGTTGACCAATTTACAGGAAGACTTATGCAAGGAAGACAATTTAGCGAAGGATTGCATCAAGCAATAGAAGCAAAAGAGGGAGTAACAATAAACACTGAAACAAAAACAATGGCAACTATTACTTTCCAAAACTTATTTAGAATGTATAATAAATTATCTGGTATGACAGGTACTGCTAAAACAGAAGAAGAAGAGTTTAGAAATATCTATAATATGTATGTAATTGAAATACCTACAAATAAACCAGTTATTCGTGAAGATTTAGCAGATTTAGTATATGCTAACGAGAAAGCTAAATATAAAGCTATAATTAGTACTGTAAAAGAAATTCATGCGACAGGAAGACCAATTCTAATTGGTACAATTAGTGTAGAAGCAAATGAATATTTAAGTAAGTTACTTACTAAGGCTGGATTAAAACATGAAGTTTTAAATGCTAAAAACCATGAAAGAGAAGCAGAAATTATTGCCAAAGCTGGTGAAAAAGAAGCTATTACCCTTGCTACTAATATGGCTGGACGTGGTACAGATATTAAACTAGGCGAAGGGGTAAGAGCGCTTGGTGGGTTATGTGTAATAGGTACAGAGCGTCATGAATCACGTCGTATCGATAATCAGTTGCGTGGTCGTGCTGGTCGTCAAGGAGACCCAGGAATGAGTCAATTCTTTGTTTCATTTGAAGATGATTTAATGCGAAGATTTGGTACAGAGCGTATCAAAGGTATGTTAGAAAGTTTAGGCGTTGGCGATCAAGCAATTAGAAGTAAAGCTCTTACTCGTTCGATTGAATCTGCACAAAAGAAAGTAGAGGGAAATAACTACGATATACGTAAAAGCCTTCTAGATTATGATAACGTTTTAAATGAGCAAAGAGAAATAATATATGCTAGACGTAATGAAATACTTGATATGGAATCTATTCATGAGCGTGTTATAGAAACATTTAAAAATGTTGTTCATGATGTATGTGCTGGACATATTGAACCAGAGGGCTATTTAACAGAAGCAGATAAAGATGATATCACGGAATATGTAAATAATAATTATTTAAAGAAAAACAACTTGAAGTTTGTTGATATTAAAGATTTAAATGATGAAGAAACAGAAAAGTATATTACAGATTTAGTAATTAAAGATTATGAAGATAAAATAAAAGATGTGCCTGTTAGTGATGATTTTGAAAAAGCAATTAGTCTTAGAGTTATTGATTCTAATTGGGTAGAACATATGAGTGCTATGGAACATTTAAAAGAGGGAATTGGACTTCGTGGATACGGACAAGTAAATCCCGTTCAAGCTTATACAATGGAGGGCTTTGACCTTTTTGAAGAATTATTAACAAGAATTGATAATCAAGTAGCAACTTTCCTTCTAAATGCCGAAATAAGACAAAATGTTACTAGAAAACAAACATTAGATGGAAAGGCAAATGATGGAAAAGAAAAGGAAAAAGCCACCCCAAAAAGAGTAAATAAAATAGGTAGAAATGAGCCATGTCCATGTGGTTCAGGAAAGAAATATAAGAATTGCTGTGGAAAGAATGCATAACACCTGTGTTTAAAGCATTTTACAAAAGTCGAAAATTTGGTGATAAAATTAGGTTGTCACCCAAACTTAAATAAAAAATTTATAAAAGCTTAAAATTTAGAGAAGTGTAACCTAAATAAAATGGGTGACACTTCTTTTTATTTTAAATTTACAAATGATAGAAATAAAAAAATTAAGGAGGTAATAATTATGAGAAAAACTAATGTAAGAAAAAGAGTAAAGATGTGTGAATACCTTTTTGAATGAGCAAAAGTAAATAACAAAAGGACTAGAATTTCAAAATCTGGATTTAAGACAAAAAATGAAGCATATTTAAGAGAAATGAAAGCTGATGATGAATATGTTAATGTAAAAAATAAAGAAGAAGCTAAAATGTCATATTCAGATTACTTAGATTATTGGATAAAAGAATATTTTAAAATAAATTATAAGTATTCAACAGACAAAAGATATAAAGAATCATTTGATGCAATAAAGAAAATACTTGGAAAGTATAAAATTTGCAATATTACACCATATTTATTAAATTAAGCATTATTAAAGTAATATCTAAAAACAGGTAATAAAGAATCTTTGAGAAATTATCAAAAAGTTATAAAAAGTTCATTAAGAGATGCTGCAAACTATTTTGGCTTTATTGAAGGTAATCCGGCAGGAAATTTGCAAATTCCAAGAGTT
>CANUCD010000091.1 GCA_947856335.1 uncultured Bacilli bacterium
GTAAATATTTCTCGTTTGTCTCTGAATCTAAATATCTTAAATCAACACCTGAATGCTCCATATGAACACCTAAATCATAATCAGTACGGTCTGCTATACCCCAAAGTTCTCCCCATCCCATTGGGAATAAATACTCAATATCCGTAGTAGCTTTACTATAAAAAGATAATTCTTCTTTTGAATGATCTCGATATCTTAAATGATCCTTTTGGATTCCTATACTTTTAAGAAAATCTAAACAAAAGTTTTTCCAATATCCAAACCACTCTAAATCATCCCCAGGTTTACAAAAAAATTCAAGCTCCATTTGTTCAAATTCTCTTGTTCTAAATATAAAGTTTCCAGGCGTAATCTCATTTCGAAAACTCTTTCCTGTCTGACAAATACCAAAAGGAACTTTACATCTCATACTTCTTTGAACATTTAAAAAATTAACAAATATTCCTTGGGCTGTTTCTCCTCTTAAATATACTTTTGCTTTTGCCTCTTCTGTTACACCTTGATGAGTTTCAAATAATAGATTAAACTTTCTAATTGAAGTAAAATCTTGTTTCCCACACTTTGGACATTTAATCTCATGAGTAATCAAATAATTTTCTAATTCTTCATTACTCCATCCATCACCTGTTTCTTTTCCGTTTGTAAATTCTTCAATTAGTTTATCTGCTCTAAAACGTGATTTACAAGCCTTACAATCAACAAGAGGATCATTAAAATTCGTAACATGACCAGATGCCACCCATACTTCTGGATTCATTAAAATGGCACTATCTAAGCCATAATTATAAGGATTTTCTCTTACAAACTTCTTCCACCAAGCACTTCTTAAATTTTCCTTTAACTCTCTTCCAAGTGGTCCATAATCCCATGTATTAGCAAGTCCTCCATATATTTCGCTTCCTTGAAATATAAACCCATATTGTTTGGAAAAATTCACAATCTCTTCTTGGGTAATTTGATTCATTTTATCTCCCTCTTTCCATCTCTTTTTTCTCAATTAAATCAAAAATAATTAAAAGTCTCTCTATTTTATTTTCATCTTTTGGCTCATTAGCAACAAATTCATATATCAAATTAAAATCTTCATAACTATAATTTTCTAAAACATCCTGCATTATTTGTCCTCTTTCTTCTTCTATTTTAGCAATTTCCTGTACTAAATAATGCAAATATCCTCTTTTATCTTTCTTGCTATCACTTATTATAGCTGCTTCTTTTTGAGCTAGTAAAACTCCTATTTTATTTTCTAAAACAATGATTTTATCAATCATACTTCTTAATTGTTCCATAAACCCTCCTGAATAACCCCCAAGAAATACCAAAGCATTTCTTCTAATCAATTATATCTTATATTCTTTAATTGTGCAAGAAATTTATCTTGTAAAACTAAAATGATATTGTACTGTCTTAAAAATATTAGATAAATCTAAAGCTATCGCTTGATACTCACTATTACTATCTAATAATTGTTGTACCCTTAAAATTATCTTAGTTAAATAAGGTTCTTCACATAATGCTAATCTAGCTTCTATTTCAAGTAAATAAATAAAAGCTAAAGAATAAGATAAATCATGATTTTCTATTGTATATAATTTTTCAATATATTCTTCTATCTCATCTATTAAAAGCACTCTATCAACATATCTATAACTAGGTGTATCATCTCTTAAACTTCTACTATCTAAAGTAATAAAGCTCGTATCATTATCTAAAATAAAATCTCCCTCTATATTATAATCCATAAATATTTTATCATATTTTAAACGAATTAACACTTCTTTATATTCACTATAATAATCATTATCAATCATATATTCTAAAACTTTCATAATAATTCTATTCTTATCATAAGTAAGCGTAGATGCATATAAAACTCCACTATCACCACATATAATTTCTAATAAATAATGAAATCTAAATAAAGGAGCATTAACATGATAGCCAAGGTTAATAGGCATAGGTACTCCTACTAATAAATCTTCTATTTTTTCTTTTAATTCACTATATATAATATTTTCTTGATATAAAAACCTTTTTTCTTTTTGAATTAAATTACTTAATATAACCTTAATTTGTTCATATTCACTACTATTTTTTAATCCTTGTATCTCTAATTCCATCAATCTTAAATAATATTTTTCTATATTTTCTTCTAACTTTAATATATCTTTGATATCCTCCATCCAAATCCCCAACCTTATACCAATTTAAGTATAACATAATTTTAAAAAAACACAAGAAAAAAGAAAGCTATTTTTCTTCGCTTTCTCTCTCTTCTAAAGCTTTATCGATAACTTCTTCTCCTTGTTCTTCATTATTTATAGCATCTTCTTCATTTGGTAAAACTTCTTCATCATTTTTTAAACTTTCATCACTATCTTTATCTTCTAGCAATTTATCTTCTAAAAACTCTGATGCATCATCTTCCATAAATTCTTTTTCAAGATAAATATCAATATCATTATATTCTCTAGCACCAGTACCAGCTGGAATAAGTTTACCTATAATAACATTTTCTTTTAGACCACGCAAGTAATCAACTTTACCACGAATCGCAGCATCAGTAAGTACTCTTGTTGTCTCTTGGAAAGAAGCTGCTGATAAATAACTATCTGTTTCAAGTGAAGATTTGGTAATACCAAGCATAATTGGACGTCCTGTTGCAGGAACTCCACCACGAAGAATAACTGGTTTATTTCCCTCAGTAAATTCTCTTAAAGATACAGCAAGTCCTTCTACAAAATCAGTATCACCTGCATCTACAACTCTTACTTTGTTAATCATTCTCTTAACAATAATTTCAATATGTTTATCGTTAATATCAACACCTT
>CANUCD010000092.1 GCA_947856335.1 uncultured Bacilli bacterium
AATCTAGAATAAAAGCTAATTATGAAAAATTAGAAGAAGAAATGTTTGAGTATCGCACATCTAAAAATATGCCCCAAGATACTAGGTTTATGTTTTCTCTAGATGAAATAAATCCTAATAAAAACATAACTATTGATTTTATCAACAACTATACAAATAAAAAAAATATATTAGAAATAGACTCTAAAGAAATACCCAACTTTAAAGCAGATTTTAATAAACTAAAAGAACAAGTAACTATTTGGGTTAATAGAGGTTATAAAGTAACCTTTTATCTAAGCAAACAAAATCAAATAAATATAATTAAAGATTTAATAGATGTACCTATTACTATTGAAAAATCATATCTACCTAAAGGTTTTATTATTGATAAACTAATTTTTATAAGTGAAAATGATATAGAAGAAGTTCATAAAGAAACTATAAAATATAAAAATACATATAAAATAGGGCACAAAATAAAAGACTTAAATTCTTTAAATATAGGCGATTATGTAGTACATATGGCTCATGGTATAGGAATATATAATGGAATTAAAACTCTAACAAAAAGAGGCTTAAAAAAAGATTATATTGAAATTCTTTATGCTGGAAATGATAAAGTATATGTACCTGTAGAAAAGATGAATACAATCTTAAAATACACCAGTAAAGATGGATTTAAACCTAAAATAAATAAACTAAATTCAACGAGTTGGGCTAAAACAAAAAGAGCAGTTTTAAAGAAAATAAAAGATATTTCCGAAGAATTACTCAAACTATATGCCAAAAGAAAAGCCTTAACTGGAGATTCTTATAAATCATATGACTTAGAATTAGATTTTTCCCAAAGTTTTTTATATACACCTACAAAAGACCAAGAAAAAGCTATTAAAGAAATAGATAATGATTTAAAAAGTCCAGTACCCATGGATAGATTATTATGTGGTGATGTAGGATTTGGTAAAACAGAAGTAGCTTTCCGTGCTATATTTAAAACCGTTTTAAATAATAAACAAGTATTTTATTTGTGTCCAACAACAATTTTATCAAAGCAACAATATACTAGTGCCAAAGAAAGATTTAAAGATTATCCCATCGAAATAGCTCTATTAAATCGTTTTACATCTTTAAAAGAAACAAAAAGAATCTTAGAGGGATTAAGTAATGGCACAATTGATATTGTATTTGGGACACATCGCTTATTAAGTGATGATGTTAAATTTAATAAACTAGGACTATTAGTAGTAGACGAAGAACAACGCTTTGGCGTAACACATAAAGAAAAAATTAAAAAGTATAAAACAGATGTAAATGTCTTAACTTTATCAGCAACCCCAATTCCAAGAACAATGAAAATGGCAATGTCTGGTTTAAGAGATTTATCTATAATTGATACTCCCCCAGTAAATCGTTATCCCATTCAAACCTATGTATTAGAAGAAAATGATTTAATTATCAAGGATGCAATATATAAAGAATTAGCAAGACATGGGCAAATATTTATTCTTTATAATAATATTGATAAACTAGATAATATTGTAAGTCATATTAAGTCTTTAGTACCAGAAGCAAGAATAATTAGTGCTCATGGTAGAATGAATAAACTAGAACTTGAAGATGTAATGCAAGACTTTATAGATTTTAAATACGACATATTAGTATGTACAACAATTATCGAAACAGGTATTGATATTCCTAATACTAATACACTTATTATTTATAATGCCGATAGATTTGGTTTAGCACAGTTATATCAAATAAGAGGAAGAGTAGGTCGTTCAAATAAAATAGCCTATGCTTATCTTCTTTATGATAAAAGTAAAATGTTAAATGATATAGCTATTAAAAGACTAGATGCCATAAAAGAATTTACAGAATTAGGAAGTGGATATCGTATTGCAATGCGTGATTTAGCTATTCGTGGAGCAGGAGATATTTTAGGAAGTGAACAAGCAGGATTTGTTGACTCGGTAGGTATAAATTTATATATGCAGATGATTGAAGAAGAAATGCGTAAATTAAAAGGGGAAGAAATACCAGAGGAAGATACAAAAGAATCACTAATTGATGTCAGCACTCATATATCTGATGAATACACAACAGATGATGAAATAAAAATTGAAATACATCAAAAGATAAATGAAGTTAATTCAATGGAAAGCTTAAAGAAAGTAAAAGAAGAATTAGAAGATAGATTTGGTAAAGTAGATGAAAATATGATTATTTATATGTATGAAGAATGGTTTGAAAAATTAGCTAAAACACTAAATATTACAAGAGTATTACAAACAGATAGATTGATAGAAATTGAGTTACCAGAAGAACTATCTAATAATATTAAAGCAGATAAACTATTCTTAGAAAGTTATAATATTAACCCTAACTTAAAGTTTGCATATCAAAATAAAAGAATTAAAATATCTTTATTATTAAAACCAAATGATAAACACTTTCTATATACTTTTGTCCCAGTATTAGAGTTAATTAAAGAAGATTATTTCCCAGGAAATAAAAATAAAGCATCAAACTAATCAATTGATGCTTTTAATATGCTTTAAACTACAACAAATGGGTCAGTACTAGTACCTGTACCTGTTATTTGGACATCAGCATTAAGATTGATTACTGGACGCACACCAGCCGTGCCATACACGCGCGCGTTGCTGAGGGTGCCATTCGAATACACATAGAACACGTAAGCATAACCGACGTAGAAGTAATACGGAGACATAGTCCAGTAATTTTGTCCTGTATATAGGTAGTAACTACTAT
>CANUCD010000093.1 GCA_947856335.1 uncultured Bacilli bacterium
ATTCTTCATTATCTAAATACCACCCCATAAAAATATATCCATCCCTAATAGGTTCTTTTGGCATTTTTACCATACTTCCCTTTTCTATTTCTACTTCTAATAGTTCTTCTTCATTACTAGCATCAAATATAACTTTTATAGTATTTCTATCTATTCTTTTATAATGAGCAACTAAAATCATATCTTCAGTAATAGGATTTTTAAAATCAAACAATTTATTATGATAATACCATCCCTCAAAAGTATATCCATCTTTTTGAGGATTAGGAACTTCCTTTAAAATAGTTCCCTCATCTATTTTAATCGCCGAAATCTTACTCAGAGATAATGTATCGAACAAAAGAGTAACACTATTAGTATTTATAGGTTCAAAGTAAGCTGTAAGTGTTATATTTTTATCTATGGTTTTATTAAAATCAAATTCTTCATTATCTAAATACCAACCTATAAAAATATATCCATCTTTAATAGGGTCTTTAGGTTTTTTTATCTTTTCATGCTGACTTACTTTTTTAGAAGCAATAATATTTCCCCCATTTGTATTAAAAGAAACTATATATTCTTTCTTATTCACATAAAAAGCGACTCCGACAATACATAAGAGTACCAAAAATATTCCCACACTATATCCAATAATCTTTTTCATTTTATCCCTCGATATTAGTATATAATGCCAATATAAATTTATACTGCTTTATTTTTACTTACATTTAATACAAGCCCCACTCCTATCATACTCATTAGTAAACTAGAACCTCCATAAGAAAAAAAAGGAAGAGTAACTCCTGTAACAGGAATTAAACCTACTACTACTGCTAAATTTAAAATAGCTTGAATAAGTAATCCAAAAGCAATTCCAAATACTAAATACTTTTCCCATAATATATTTGCTCTTAAAGCTATTTTAATCATCCGATAAAAAATAAATGCAAAAATAAAAGTAACAATCAAAACCCCTAAAAACCCAAACTCTTCACTAATAATAGAAAAAATAAAATCAGTTTGAGGTTCTGGTAAATAAAAATGTTTTTGTCTCGAGTTTAAAAAGCCTTGTCCTAAAAGCCCTCCAGGTCCTAGTGCATACATACTTTGTATAATCTGATAACCAGAGCCAAGAGGATCACTCCATGGATTTAAAAAAGATATAATTCTTTTAAGTCTGTAAGGAGCTGCTATAATAAGAAAAGATATTCCTGCTAAACCAAGAACTCCTACTTTAACAAAAAAAGAAAATTTTAACCCAGATGCAAATATTAAAGCAATTAAAGTAAGAACCATTACCATTGCTGTTCCAAAATCAGGCTCTAACATAATTAACACAAAAAATATACCAATCACAATAAATATAGGAATTGCTCCTTTTTTTACATCATTCATACTTCTTTTATTACGCGCAAGATATTTAGAAGTAAATATAATTAACCCTAGCTTAGCAAATTCGCTTGGTTGAATCCCAAAACCTCCTATTCCAAACCAACTTCTACTTCCATTTCTTATACTTCCAAGCCCTGGTATTAAAACAAGTACTAAAAGAATTAAACAGCCAATTAAAATAAAATTAGCTTTTTTATGTAAATAAGAAAGTGAAATCTTACTACATATATACATAACAAAAAGCCCTATTATAAAAAACAAGAATTGTTGTTTTACATACTTAAAAGCATCTTGATACTTAAACTCTGCCCATATACTACTAGCTGAATAAATCATAATAATCCCAAATAAAATTGTAATTATAACCGTTCCCAGTAAAATATAATCAATATGTTTTTTGTCATGCATAAACTTCACCAATAAATTTTATGAAATTAAAAAAAATGTAGACCTCTACATTTTAATCTTTTAATTATAACCATACTCCATAAGTAATCGCTGCCATAGCAAGTATTAGTCCTGCTACCCAAAAGTATCTAACAATATCTTGTTCATTCATACCTAAAACTTCAAAATGATGATGAAGTGGCGCTCTTTTAAATACTTTCTTATGAAATTTACGAATAGCAATAATTTGAATCAAACTACTAAGAGTCTCTATTACAAATACTCCTCCAATAACAGCTAGCGATAATTCATGTCTTGTAATAATAGCAATCGTTGCTAAAGCTGCCCCTAAAGATAAAGACCCTAAATCACCCATAAATACTTTAGCAGGATGAGCATTAAAAACTAAAAAGCCTAATAAAGCACCTGCTATAATAAAGCAAAAGATTGCTACTTCTTGATAACCTTCCATCCATCCTGCATTCCATGAAATAAGACCAAAAGCAAAGAAAGATATTGCCGATAAACCACCAGCAAGTCCATCTAACCCATCAGTAATATTAACTGCATTACTAGTACCAACAAGCAAAAACAAAATAAATAAACCAAATGTCCAACCAAGAGGAATAGTAATACCAAGACTTGATATAACTAAATCAGATTTACCTCCATTACTCATAAAAATATAGAAAAAAACTAAAGCAATAACCATCTGTATTAACAGTTTTGCAAAAATACTAAGTCCTTTATTATTATGATATTTAATTTTCAAATAATCATCAATAAATCCTAATAAAGCATAAGATAAAAAGACAAAGATTAAAATAATTAAATTATGAGATATTAAAATACTTTTATTAAAATACAAAAGAACAAGTGCAGCAATTGTTGGAACAATAAAAATTAGTCCCCCCATAGTAGGCGTTCCCTCTTTTTTTAAATGTCTTTCTCCAATATAATGACTAACATATTGCCCAATATGAAA
>CANUCD010000094.1 GCA_947856335.1 uncultured Bacilli bacterium
AAAGAAAAATGGGTACTAGTGAGAAAGTAGAAGCTAATGGTAAGAAATATACACCAGAAGAGATTAGTGCTAAAATTTTAGCTAAACTAAAAAAAGACGCAGAGGCTTATTTAGGAGAAAAAGTATCAAAAGCAGTTATTACTGTTCCAGCATACTTCAATGATGCGCAAAGACAAGCCACAAAAAATGCTGGTAAAATAGCAGGACTTGAAGTAGAGCGTATTATTAACGAACCTACTGCAGCTGCACTAGCTTATGGTCTTGATAAACAAGACGAAATGCAAACTATTTTAGTTTATGACTTAGGTGGAGGTACATTTGACGTATCTATCCTTGAGTTAGGTGACGGTGTATTTGAAGTTAAATCTACGGCTGGTAATAATAAACTTGGTGGAGATGACTTTGATGAGAGAATCATGGATTATTTAGTCGATGAATTTAAAAAAGAAAATGGTATTGATTTATCAAAAGATAAAATGGCTATGCAACGTATTAAAGATGCTGCTGAAAAAGCTAAAAAAGATTTGTCTGCTATGACTACGGCACAAATTAGTTTACCATTTATAGCTCAAAATAGTGAGGGACCTCTACATTTTGATGCTACTTTATCAAAAGCTAAATTCGAAGATTTATGTCGTGATTTATTTGATTCAACTCTTGATGCTGTTCATAAAGCTTTAAGTGATGCTAAACTTACGGCTAAAGATATTGATAAAGTTATATTAGTTGGTGGTTCAACACGTATTCCATATATTCAAGAATTAGTTAAAAAAGAACTTGGTCAAGAGCCTAATAAGAGTGTTAACCCAGATGAAGTAGTTGCTATGGGTGCTGCTATTCAAGGTGGAGTTTTAACTGGTGAAGTTGAAGATATCGTCTTACTTGATGTTACACCATTATCCCTTGGACTTGAAACTTTAGGTGGAGTTATGACAGTTTTAATTCCAAGAAATACAACTATTCCAACAAGTAAATCTCAAGTATTCTCAACAGCTGCTGATAATCAACCTGCTGTAGATATTCATGTTTTGCAAGGTGAGCGTCCAATGGCAGCTGATAATAAAACTTTAGGTAACTTCCAGTTAACTAATATTCCACCAGCACCAAGAGGAATTCCACAAATTGAAGTTAAATTCGATATTGATGCTAATGGTATTGTAAATGTTACAGCAAAAGATTTAGGTACAAATAAAGAACAATCTATTACTATTACTTCTTCAACTAATCTAACAGATGATGAAATTGATAAGATGGTAAAAGAAGCAGAAGCTAATAAAGAAGCAGATGAAAAGAGAAAAGCAGAAGCTGATGTTAAAAATGATGCTGAATCTATGATTTTTGCAACAGAGAAAGCTTTAAAAGATTTAGGAGATAAGGTTGAAGAAAAAGATAAAAAAGAAGCCGAAGAAAAAATAGAAGATTTGAAGAAAGCTATGGAAGCTAATAATACTGATGATATCAAGAAGAAGACTGAGGCTTTAAACGAAGTAGCAATGCGTCTTGCAACAAAAGTTTATGAAGAAGCTGCTAAGAAAAATCAAAATGAAGCTAAATCTGAGGAAAAAGACAGTACTTCAAGCAAAGATTCAAATGATGATGTAGAAGAAGCTAATTATGAAGAAAAATAAGTTCTAGGAAACTAGAACTTTCTTTAAGAGAAAGGGAATACTATGGCAAGAGCAAGAAAAGATTTTTTGGAAGACTTAAAATGGAGTGTAGAAGATTTATATAAAACTGATGAAGATTATGAAAATGATTATCGTTATATTAAAAATCATTTAAAAGATTACACAAAATATCAAGGGCATATAATAGATAGTGAAGATAAATTATATGAAGTGTTGTCATTTGATTATAGCATGAATAAAAAATTAGAAAGAATATATGTTTATGCTCGTATTAGTAATGATAGTGATACTACTGATGTAAAATATCAAACTATATTTGGTAAAGCTTATAAATTATATGAGGAATATAGTGAAGCTACTTCTTTTTTAGTACCAGAGATATTAAAAGGTAGTTGGGAAGTAATAGAAAAATATATTATTAAAAATCCTAAATTAAAGGAGTATGAACGAGTACTTAAAAATATATTTAGGATGAAAGAGTATGTTTTAAGTGATAAAGAAGAAAAAATACTTTCTTCTTTATCGACTACTTTTAGTACTCCTGATAATGTATATTCTTATCTTACTGATGCAGATATGAAGTTTGGTACAATAAAGGATAGATTTGGTAAAAAGCATGAGTTAAATGAAAGAACTTATCATGAGTTTATTGAGGCAAATGATAGAAAATTGCGAAAACAAGCTTTTGTGAAATTGTTTTCTACTTATGGTGAGTTTAAAAACACTTATGCAAGTTTACTAGCTAGTGAGGTTAACAATAATAATAAAGTAGCTCAAATTAGAGGTTATAAAAGTGCTAGGGAAGCATCTTTGTATGGTAATGAAATCCCCGTAAGTATATATGATAATTTAATTTCGACTGTGAAAAAAAATATCACGCCATTATCAAAATTTTGGAAGATAAAAAAAGAAGCTTTAGGAGTAAGTAAGTTACATTTATATGATACTTATACGGCTTTAGAAAATACAAATACGAAAAAGTATACAACTAAAGAAGCCGAAGAATTACTTATGAGGGCTTTAAGTGTTTTGGGTGATAATTATATTCATGATTTAAAAAAGGCTTTTGCTGAGAGATGGATTGATTTTTGTCC
>CANUCD010000095.1 GCA_947856335.1 uncultured Bacilli bacterium
TTTCTTTGATGCTTCCACATATTTCTTACCATGTTTTTTCAAAATATTTCCCTCCTTACTGTGGTTTATTAAAGACGGATTCCTTTTTTATAATTAAAATTAATTTTCTTCTTCTTGAGTTTCTTCTTCACCAGCTACAGGAACTTGAGCATTAAATTCTTTAGCTGCCTCTTCCATTTCAGCAAGTTCAGCATCTCTTTTAGCCATTTCAGCTTCTTCAATACGTGCTTCAGCTGCTTGTTCAGCCATTTCTTGATCATTCAAGCCTTTAACAGCAATACCCATATTACGAGCAGTACCCTCAATTTGCTTCATTGCAGCATCAACATCATAAGCATTCAAATCAGGTAATTTCACCTCAGCAATCTTACGCAAATCATCTTGTGTAATAGTTGCTACTACTTCATTAGCACCTTTCTTTGAACCTTTCTGAATCTTAGCAGCCCTCTTAAGTAAAAAGCCTGCTGGTGGAGTTTTTAAAACGAAATCAAAACTTCTATCATCATAAACAGTGATTTCACAAGGTACAACATCACCCATCTTATCTCTAGTTGCATCATTAAATTTTGTACAGAACTCTTGTAAGTTAACTCCTGCTGGACCTAAAACAGTACCAACTGGTGGAGCAGGGGTTGCTTTACCTGCTTCGATTTGAAGTTTAATTCTTCTTGTGATTTCTTTTGCCATGAAAACACCTCCTAAATTAAGTTTTTCGTGGATGTGGTATGGGCAAATCCGTAATCTCCCTCCCACATACAATAAATTATGCAAAAAACTTTGCAATAAAGATAATATCACAAAAGTAACATAAATACAAGTATTTTTACTATCAATATTACTTAATCTACTACCATTACATTTAAATCAACATCACCATATATTCCATCAATTCTACCAACATTACTAAATTGCCACATCATATACCCCTCATAATTAGTACTACTAGCATAATGAGCAAGCCATATATGTTCGAATAATTCATCTTCCCAAAAGTTTTCTAAATAAAACTTACTTCCATAAAGCATTCCCTCATATCCTGCTTCTTCTACTGTATCAATAAAACTATATGCCATCTTATTTAATTCATGAAAAGACATATGATAACTATTCCAATTACCCCATATTTCCCAATCAAAAACAATTGGTAAATCAAGAGCTTCTTCATCTAATACATCTATTATCCATTTAGCTTCTTTTATAGCTTCCTCACTAGATAAAGCTTTACTATATAAATATACACCTACTTTAAGTCCTGCTTCTTTAGCATTCTTAATATTTTGAATAAACTTCTTATCTAATGCTGGTTCTTCCCCGTTTGATAATTTAACCCCAATTCTAATCATCACAAATGTAGCACCAGCATCTCTTACTTTCTCATAATCTATATCTCCTTGCCACTCTGATACATCTATACCAAGCTCTGTATTTTCACTCTTATATTTATTTAAAGCATCACTAAATGATAATTTACTGCTACTTCCTCCTCCCCCGTTATTACTTTTAATTTGCTCTACAACCCTTAAAGTAATATTATAATTCGTACTATTACCACTTACATCTGTTACAACAATCTCTATATCATAAGTACCTACTTTATTATAATCTACTTCTCCTATAATCCTACACTCAGGTTGTCCATCATAATTATCTCCATAAGTAACACTATTACATAAATTACCATCATAACCTACTTCAACCATCTTACTACTACTTCCAAATATTTTAGGTTTAACTGTATCTACAACATTAACATAAGTCTTATATACATACTTTTTATCTAAATAAGTATAATAAAACTCTACTTCCCTCTTACCAATAACATCAGTATTTATCTTATAATCTTCAATAGTAACATTAGTATCTGTTAATATATCACTTACATATACTGTATCAAACACTTCTATATCTTGATTAGAAACACTAATATAAGCCCCATCAGGTATTTCATCACTTACTTTATTACTACATCCAACAATAAATAAAACACTTAATATCACTAAATACTTTTTCATACTATACCTCTTTAATAATATATTACCAGCTATAAACTAAGACTTCAATCTTTTTTGATATAAATCCAAATAAAAAGTATATAAATTAGATATATACTCATGTACTATAATATCATCTAATTCATATACAATAACATAACTAATATTTAAAGAACCAATTATCTTTAATACTTTATTTAACACTTTAGACGGAAAACCAACACGATTATTCTTCAATAAATATCCTGTAAGATGATGAACTATAAAAGCATCAACATAAAAAGTATTCCAAAAGCTGCCACTCTTAACTAATACTATACTACTTCTATACTTACTCTTAACAGTCAAATATTTATCTATCATACAATCTCCTATTTTTAATATCGCCACTTGCCCTACCGGAGTCGCGGCGATAATCTTTCTCTATATATATTCATTCTTGAAGTTTACTGCATATCCATATGCATTTCTTACGAAATGACATATGGACTTCCACTACTACCATTACCTCCTGTTATTTGGACATCAGCCTTTAGATTGATTACTGGGCGCACACCAAACATGCTACCCACGCCCCAGCCGTTGAGGGAGCCATCCGGATGCACACGGAACACGTTAGCATAACCGCTGCTGAAGTTAGACGGAGACATGGTCCAGTAATGTTGTCCTGTATTTAGGTAGTAACTACTATTTCCTGTTCCTCCAAATCCTCCTGCT
>CANUCD010000096.1 GCA_947856335.1 uncultured Bacilli bacterium
ATAGCGTCTACCCAAAAACAAGTAGGCGTTATCCAAAGTGGATAACACTTACATAGATAATATACCATATTTTATATAAATATACAAGCAACTTCATTTTAACATTTACAATTATCAAAAGTTATTTATAACCACTTAATTACTAACATCATCTTCTTTAGATACATATTCACTGTTAATTATATTTTCTGTTCCCTTAACAAAGTAAAATAGTGTAGCTTTAGTCACATCATTTGTTGGTTTACCACTTACAGCATCAAGTATAACTCCAACAACATTCTCTGGTGTCTCATACCAACGTTCTTCACTATTTTTTAATATATCTTCAACCGTATCAGCCCAAATATTTTTAGATATATAAGAATCATTAGCATCTAAACTACTATTATCATCTTTTCCCACCCAAGTAAGCATTACTATATCGGGATTATAACCTGCTATCCAAAAATCAGAATCAGTAGTACCTGTTTTAATAGCATATTTTCTAGATAATTTAGAAGCTATTGTAAGAGCAGTCGGATAAGCATAATCTTTAAATTGACTATTAGTCGTTCCTGTAAGCATTTCTGTTAAAATATAAGTATAATTCATATTTAAAACTAAATCTTTTGTATCATCTTTTTCATATAAAACATTTCCATTGCTATCAACAACCTTTCTAATTAGACCTACAGTTTGTTTATAACCCCCAGTTGCTAAAGTTGTATATCCTCTAGCAAGATCTAACATAGACATCTCACCAGTACCCAAGGCAAGTGATGGTATCGCACTTAAATCAGCTTCTATGCCCACTTTTTTAGCAGTTTCAACTAATTTATCCTCTCCTAAAAACATATTTGTTTTAACTGCAAAAACATTATCTGATACTGCTATTGCCTCAGCCATCGTAATCTCTTTATTAGCATAAACAGAACCATAATTTTTAGGAGAATAAGTATTACCATTACTAAGTGTAAAAGTTGTATATTTACTATTAAAGGTAGAAGCAGAAGTCATTCCATCTTCTAAAGCTCCATAATATAAAAAAGGTTTCATTGCACTTCCTACCTGTCTTTTAGCTTGTGTTGCTCTATTAAACTGACTTTCAGTATAAGATACTCCTCCAGATAAAGCAATAACTCCACCAGTATTAGGATCTATTACAATACTAGCAGACTGTAAATCTTTATTTTCTAAATAATTTAATATATTTTCTTCTAACATTTTTTGAGCATCTATATCTAAATAAGTATAAATTTGAATACCACCTTTTTTAAGTAATTCCTCAGGAATAGTAGAAATACTTTTTAACTCACTTAATACTGCATCTTGATAATACATGAGCATATCTAAATTTTCTTCCCTTGATTTTCCATATATTTCTATTTTTTCTTGAAATAAGTTATTTAACTCTTCTTCTTTTAAATAACCATTTTGTACCATAGAATTTGCAACAACCTTAGCTCTTTTAATAGCTAAATCATAATTAGCAACTGGATTATAATTTTCTGGACTATTTGGAATACCTGCTAAAATTAAAGCTTCTTCTAGTGTTAAATCAATAGGATCTTTATTAAAATAATATCTACTAGCATTCCCAATTCCAAAATTACCTTGACCATAATTGATAGTATTTAAATATCCTTCTAATATTTCATCTTTTGTATAATGTACTTCCAATTCCAAAGTCAAAAATGCTTCTTCTATCTTACGCTTCCAAGTAGTACTAAAATCGAGGAAGATATTTTTAACATACTGCTGGGAAATAGTAGATGCCCCTTGAGTAATCTTTCCATTCTTAATATTAAGATACATAGCTTTAGCAATTCTTAAATAATCAAAACCATGATGTTCATAAAAATTTTTATCCTCAACACTTATTACAGCATTGATTAAATTATAATTGATATCTTCTAATGAAACCCACTTGCTTGTACTAGAACCCTGATAAACAAGTAGATCATCTTTATCATAAATATAGTATTGTCCTGCTGTTCTAAGCTCTAATTTAGGACTTAAATAAGCATATAAATATAAACCTGTTATTATAATAATAAAAGAAATAAAAAGAAAAACACTCATTTTCCCAATCAATCTAATAATTCGCATAGACTTCACCTATTCTTAATATGACCGAAAAAATAAAGTTTATAAACAAAATTGACAAATAACTAGCTTTTTGTTAAGATTAAATAGAGGATATAATTATGAAAATAGAAAAAGAATTAGATTATTTTAATTTAGACCAAAATTATAAAGAAGAAGATTTACTAAAGGCATATGAAGAAAAGAAAAAAGAATTAGAGATAAACTTTGATATATTAAAATCCCTTTTAAAAGAAACAGACACAATAAAATATAAAACAGAATCATTAAAAAAAATAGATGATGCTATAAAAAGAATAGTTATCTCTCCTAATATTGATGAACATATGGCTAAAAACTTATTTATATTCATAAAATATATTAAACAACAAATCGAAAAAAATACTTTTGATTTAACTTTAATTTCTTATTTAACTCAACTAAAATATGACGGTTCTAAAGAAGATGGAATATTATTATACCTAATATCACAAGGAATACGTCCTGATGATAAAAAAAGAAGTTTAGAATTTCTAAATGAAACACCACTAAAAAAATAGTGGTTTTATTGTATTTTAAATATTTTTTTAGTATAATAAACTGGTAAATTGGTGATGTTATGGAAAAAGAACTATGGATAAG
>CANUCD010000097.1 GCA_947856335.1 uncultured Bacilli bacterium
TACTACTTAAAATATATTCTAAACTTCCCACATCATACTTATTTATTTTATTATCTAATGTATAAAAATCAATAACAAAAAGTTTAGCTAAACATGAAGCATAAGCATGATAATCAATTTGACTAGCATTTAATATTTCTTCAAGTTCATGAAAAGTATCTTTCATATATTTTGTATCTCTATCATCTAAAGTATACCCATATTCATCAATATTAGAAATAATATTAGAAACATTAGCATCTACTTTATCTTCACTATCATTTGCTAAAAACACTTTAGATACACCTAAACTTACAGAAAGTAAAACAAATACCCCAATTACAATCAACCCAATTTTATATCTTTTTCTCATTCTTCTCCCTCATTTTCTTTCATACTCAAAACTGTTTCTCCCTCATTTTTTATTAAATCATGAACAATTAAAGCATTAGAAACTTCTAACATTTTTTCAGTTTTATTTTGTAAGTTTGTAATATAATCCGTTGTAAGCTCTGCTCCTTCTTGTAATACTTTATATTGTCCCTCAGAATTATTATAATAAATCAAATTAGTTAAGAAATTACCGTTTGGAAAAATAACATAATTATTATCTTTAATATTAAAGATATCATGTCCCATTTGAAAAGGATTATCAATACCAAGCATATTACCAATAGTTGGAGCAACATCATACATACCCATTACATAATCAACTTCGCCATGTAATTTATTACGAATATTTCTATCTTTCGTCCAAATAATAAGTGGGGTATTCTTATTTAATTCATGATCATATTCATCATAAGAAACATAGGTTGGATCATCTTCACTTTTAAGTTCACCAGTAGTTGCATCATAATTATATAAATAATTTATTTCATTACGTGTTAACTTTGCATCATGATCTCCATATAACACAAAAATAGTTTTATCAAACGCATCTGATTCATTAACATAATTAAAGAACTCTCCTAATGCTTCATCAGCATAATGACTACTCATAATATAATTACCTACAGCTGTACCATATAAGTAATTAGTAGTAACATCACTACATTCACCAGTTAACTCATCACAATCTTGATAAGTAGTAGACATATCATATTCTCCATATTTTTCTAAATACTTAAATGGTGAGTGATTAGATAAAGTTATAATTGTTCCCATATAGTTTGTATGATTTTTCTCTATATTTTCCATAATTGGTACAACTTGTTCAAAGAACTTTTTATCACTAATACCTAAGTTTATATATTCTAAATTATTAGGGTCTTCACTATCTTTATTATATGTATATGATTCTTCAAAATACATATCATCATATCCCATCGCAGGATGCATATCATCTCTATTCCACATAGTTGCACTATTACCATGCATACTAAAAGTATAATACCCTTTATCTTTTAATAGTTTGGGAATTGTAATATAATCTCTATCATAATACTGAGTAAAGACAGCTCCACTAGTAGCAGGAATAATACTTGTATTTAAAGTAAATTCTGTATCACTAGATGTACCTATACTAATTTGTGGATAAAAGTTTGTAAAAAACATTCCCTCACTAGCTATCTTATTTAAGTTAGGAGTAGCTTCTACCCCATTAAAAGAAACATCCATTAAAAAGGTTTGAATTCCCTCCATATGAATAAATACAATATTATATCCCTCTAATATATTTGTATAACGATTATCCTCTTTATAATCAAGAATATCATCACTTGTAAAATATTGAATAAAACTTTGAGCAGCTTCATCATATCCAAACAAACTACTAAATTTAGGTGTTAATGTTTGAATTAAATCATTTACTTGATATAAAGCAAGACCAAATCTTTTTACAACCAAAACTCTATTCCATTGTTTAGCAAGTCGAGAATAATCTGTTTTTGTTGCTGTTACAAAAGTATAAGCTAAACACAAACACCCAATTAAAATAGTAACAACACACATCTTTTTTCCTTTTTCAACTACACTCATAAAATTATAATAAGTAGTTTTAAGTAGCTTCTTATGAATAAAGTAAAATAAAATTGGAAAAATAACATACATAATATGAGTAAATTTTAATCTTTCATAAACAGAACCCATAACTGTTTCTGTTTGTCCAACTGTACCTAGTTCCCCAAATGAAGCAAAATTAACATAAAATGTAAAATAAATTGAATTGATAAACTCCATTACAGTAAACACAATTAAAACTATCATAAAATATCGATATTGATTCTTAGGCTTTACTAAATATCCCAATGACCCAATAATTAAAACCATTGCTAAATCAGTTATAAAAGGTTTAAAACTCCACATATCTTCAATAGTAAGACCCCGAACAAGCATTAGACCTAACATAGCAAGTATTACATAAGTCAAAAACAGACGATTTGTGGCTATATATAGAATTACATTTTTTCTTATTCTTCGAAAAAATAATATTATTTTATCTTTCATATTTCACCCTTCTTCAGACATAATTATATAATATAATTAGAAATTTTGCAATTTTTCCTTGCAATTAACCATATAATTTGATAATATATTTATACACGCAGGTATAGTACAGTGGTTAGTATGCGACCTTGCCAAGGTTGAGACGGCAGTTCGAATCTGCTTACTTGCTCCAT
>CANUCD010000098.1 GCA_947856335.1 uncultured Bacilli bacterium
CACAATAACACACTTTAATTCTTTTTTATGTCATTTTTTGTCGAACCGTTTTTTTCATTAAAAAAAGAGCCTAAGCTCTATAATTTTCTTAAACTTTTATGATTTTTCATCAATTTTCTTATCCCAAAATTCTTAGCAAAAGCAACACTTACAAACTTATCTTCAACTTCAATTACAACACCCTTACCATAAATTGTATGCATAACAATATCTCCACTTTTATATTCTACATCATCACTTCGATATAACTCATCTTTATTAAGCACCTTTTCTTCCTTACCTATACTATTTAAAGAATCTAAACATTCTTTGTTAATTTCATTTATAAAACGTGATGGTGGATTACTATTTGTTTTACCATAAATCATTCTTCTCTTAGCATTCGTTAAATAAAGTCTTTCTTTTGCTCTTGTAAAGCCAACATAACAAAGTCTTCTTTCTTCTTCTATACCACTATCTCCTTCAAAAAAAGCATTTTGATGAGGAAATATTCCTTCTTCTAAACCTGTAATAAAAACAACTGGAAATTCAAGTCCCTTAGCACTATGAAGAGTCATCAAAGTAATTACATTATCATCATCTTGATGTTCAGAAATATCTGCGACTAAACTAATTTCTTCTAAAAAATCATTCAAGTTAACAGAACCAGTTCTAGCTTCATATCCAGCTGTAATACTCTTAAATTCCATTAAGTTTTCTATTCTTAATTCTGAATCAAGTGACTTTTCTTGTTCAAGTTCTTTTTTCATCCCACTTTTATCTAATACATCATCAATTAACTCAGTTAAAGATAGATTAAGACTATCATTTTGTAACTCTAAAATCAAATTCTTAAACTCTAACTCATTTTCACTTGTTAAAGCATCAAACATTGATACCCCAAGTTCATTAGCTCTCTTCTCTAAATCAGCTATACTTTTATTTCCTATCTTTCTTTTTGGCGTGTTAATAACTCTTCTTAAACTAACATCATCATTTGTATTGTTAATAAGTCTTAAATAACATAATAAATCTTTAATCTCTTTACGATTATAGAAATAATAACTACCTACTACTTTATATGGGAATCCATTTTTAAGTAATACTTCTTCAACTATTCTTGATTGAGCATTAGTTCTATAAAAAATAGCTATATCTTGATAAGTATATCCATCATTTAATAATCTTTTTATTTCATCAACAATTAAAGTTATCTCATGTTTTTCATCATAACTACGCATATACTTAACTTTAACTCCATCTCCAAGTGTACTAAATAAATCTAAATCTTTTCTTTCTTTATTATTTTTAATTACACTATTAGCAGCCTCTAATATATTTTTAGTACTACGATAGTTTTGTTTAAGCATTACTACTTTTGTATCTTTAAAGTGATGTTCAAAATCAAGAATATTTCTAAAATTAGCCCCTCTAAAACCATATATAGATTGTGATGGATCTCCAACAACAAAAATATTTTCATATTTACTAACAAGCATTTTACTAAGACGATATTGTACTTCATTAGTATCTTGATATTCATCAACTAAAATATAACGATATCTCTCTTGATATTTATCTAATATTTCTTTATTCTTTCTAAATAATTCTACAGGTAATAATAATAAATCATCAAAATCAACCGAATTATTCTTTTTAAGTAACTTAACATACTCATAATATATTTCAATAATAATCTTTTCTAATGGCGAATTAAGATACTTTTCAATTTCAGCATCACTTAAATCTTCATTCTTAATAAAACTAATTCTACTTCTAACATAATATGGACTAAGTTCTTTTGTATCTATTCCTTTTTCTTTCATTATCTTTTTAATTAAACTTAAAACATCTTCACTATCTAATATTGTAAAGTTTTTATTCATACCTAAATTATCAACATTCTCTCTAATAATCTTTAAGCCAAAAGAGTGAAAAGTACCAACAAATACATGATTATTAGGAACAAGTCCATTTAATCTTTCTCTCATCTCTTTAGCAGCTTTATTAGTAAATGTTATAGCCAAAATATTTTTATCACTTATTCCTTGTTCAAGTAAATTAGCAATTCTTGTTGTAAGTACTTTTGTCTTGCCTGAACCTGCTCCTGCAATAACTAAACATGGTCCATCTATATGTTTAACTGCCTCTATTTGTTGTTCATTTAATTTATCAAACATACTACTACCACCTAACTATATATATTATACCAAAACATATGTATTAAAAAAAGTAACTTTACACTTTTTAAGTAAATCATTTAAAAAGAGCAATGAATGCTCTAATATAGAAAATATTATCCAATTACTTCATATGGAGAATCTACAGTACCATCTCCCGTAAAGCTTACATCAGCCTTTAGATTGATTACTGGGCGCACACCATACGTGTTATTCACGATCCAGCCGGTGAGGTAGCCATCCGAATACACAGCGAACACGTGAGCATAACCGCTGTCGAAGTAATACGGAGACATGGTCCAGTAATGTTGTCCTGTATATAGGTAGTAACTACTATTACTACTTCCTCCAAATCCTCCTGCTAATACTACTTCATCGACTGTTATTAGTCCTACTGGATATGTTAACTTCTTATTTCCTTTACTACTTTCACTT
>CANUCD010000099.1 GCA_947856335.1 uncultured Bacilli bacterium
TAAACTTCTTGCCATAGCTTCCTCCTATTTTTTCTTTCTACTAACAATTAACTTGTTAGAAGCCTTTTTGTTTTTTCTTGTCTTATATCCAAGTGCTGGTTTACCCCATGGAGTCATCGGACTCTTACGTCCAACAGGAGTACGTCCCTCACCACCACCATGAGGGTGATCGTTAGGGTTCATAACACTACCACGGTTAGTAGGTCTAATACCTAAATGTCTTTTTCTACCAGCTTTTCCTAAATTAACAAGCTCATAATCTTCATTTCCAACAACACCAATTGTTGCCATACAAGTACCTAGTATCTTTCTAGTTTCACCTGATTGTAAACGTAATATTACATATTTACCATCACGTCCTAAAATTTGTGCACTAGCTCCAGCAGAACGACAAATCTCTGCTCCCTTACCAGGCTTAAGTTCAATACAATGAACAACACTACCAACTGGAATTGCCTCAAGTGGTAGAGCATTTCCAACTTTAATATCAGCATCTCTACCTGTTTCGATAATCATTCCTACTTCTAAACCTTTAGGAGCAATGATATATCTTTTCTCACCATCACGGTAATTGATTAGTGCAATATTAGCACTTCTATTTGGGTCATATTCGATAGTTGCTACTTTACCAGTAATACCAACTTTTTCTCTTTTATAATCAATTAAACGGTATTTTCTTTTAGCTCCCCCACCAATATGACGAACAGTCATCTTACCTTGATTGTTTCTTCCACCAGTTTTAACTTTAATCTTAGTTAAACTTTTAGTAGGAGTACTTGTTGTAATCTCTTCATTTACAAGTGTTGTCATACCCCTACGTCCATTTGTAGTAGGTTTATATTTCTTAATTGCCATAACTTACTCCTCCTATAATTCTATTTTAGAGTTAGCATCTAGGGTAACAATAGCTTTCTTATAAGTCTTTGTCATACCAGTATAACGTCCAACTCTTCTTTTCTTTGGTTTAGTATTTAGAGTATTAACACTCTTAACACTAACACCAAAGGCTTGTTCAATAGCTTTTTTAATTTGTGTTTTTGTAGCACTCTTATTAACTTTAAATGTATATACATTCTTATCTTGCATATTAAGAGCACTTTTTTCTGTAACAACTGGTGAATAAATAATATCAGCATAATTCTTCATTATTTAAGCACCTCCTCTATTTTTTTAACAGCTTCTTCATCCATAACTACAACTGAAGCATTAACAATATCAAATACGTTTAACTCACTAACTAAAATAGTATATACATAACCCAAATTTCTAGTAGCCATATATAGATTTTCATTATCATCATTTGTAACAAATAAAATCTTACCATCTAGTTTTAAATCACGTATTAAATTCTTAACATCTTTAGTCTTTAAACTTTCTAATTTTATTTGATCAAGCACTACTAAATTCTTTTCTTGTGCCTTTAGTGATAAAGCACTTTTAAGTGCGCTCACTCTTTCTTTACGGTTAATCTTAAAAGTATAATCTCTTGGAGTTACACCACCAGCTATACCTCCACCTCTCCATTGTGTAGCACGAATACTTCCTTGACGAGCACGACCAGTACCTTTTTGTCTCCATGGTTTTCTACCACCACCAGATACTTCACTACGTGTCTTAGTCTTATGAGTACCTTGTCTTAATGAATCAAGTTGTAACTTAATCATTTTCTTTAAGGCATATAAATTGGCATCTACATTCCATACGGCATCATTTAAAGTTAAATCACGAACTTTTTCTCCTGTACTTGTTTTAACACTTATCTTCATAGTATATCCTTTCTAGAAAACTAATTGTTTTCGCTTTCTACTGGCTCTTTTTCTTCTACTTGAGTATTGGAAGTCTCTTCAACAATTGGAGTCTCACTTTCAAAAGTAACGATTTCCTTTGGATTTTTCTTTCTTGAATTTTTTACAGCTGACTTAATAAATACAACTGAATTCTTTGCTCCAGGAACATTTCCACTAATTAGAATATAGCCTTCATTTTCGTTAATCTCAATTACTTCAAGATTTTGAATAGTAACAGTATCAACACCCATATGACCAGATAATTTCTTACCCTTTAAAACTCTTTTTGGAAGCATAGTTCCAAGTGAACCTGGTCTTCTATGATATCTAGAACCATGAGTCTCTGGTCCTCTTGATTGATTATGACGTTTAATAACACCAGTAAATCCATGTCCTTTACTAGTACCAGTAACATCAACAATTTCTCCTACTTCAAAAACACTAGCGCTAATGACATCTCCAACATTGTAAGAACCCTCACAATCTCTTATTTCTTTTAAGAAGCGCTTAGGAGTAGTGTTAGCTTTCTTTGCTCTGCCAATTTCTGATTTATTAGCACGAGACTCTTTTTTATCTACCATACCAACTTGTATAGCACAGTATCCATCAGTCTCAAGTGTTTTTACTTGCATTACTGTATTAGGTTTAATCTCAATAACAGTAACAGGTATTAACTTACCATCTTTAGTAAAAACTTGAGTCATTCCGAGCTTACGCCCTAAGATTCCTTTCATTT